>SLGY01000011.1 GCA_007136425.1 Kiritimatiellia bacterium | reverse complement strand
TGGCGGGAGCGACGGGACTCGAACCCGCAACAACCAGATCGACAGTCTGGGACTCTAACCAATTGAGCTACGCCCCCGCATCGGGATGACTGATGTCGGTGCGATACCATACGGATCGGCGGGAAAAAGACAACACCAAAATCACATTTCGCCGCAGAAAACCAGGAAATGGCGTTGCGTACAATGGTTCCGCCGCTTCACGAGTCCGGCGACGGTTCCGCTTTCAAGCGGTTCAGCGCGTAGCGGAGTTCGTCCGTTACAGATTTCTTCTGGCCGGTCTGGCGGTCAACCACCACATGCGTGATCCGGACCTCGGCCACTTCGTCCCCATCGGTGTTTCGTATACGGTACAGGAGAGTGAAGGACGTCTCGCCCAATTGTTCGTTCGTGACGTCGATGTGTAAACGGTCGCCCGGCAATATCGGTTTTCGATAGTCGGCCTCGGCATGAACCACAGGCAGGTCGAAATGGGTCGATCGGATAATGATGCCGATATCCATCCCGACCGAAGCCATGAACGACTCCAAGGCTTCATGGGCCAGATTGAAGATGTTCGCGAAATAGATCACGCCCGCCGCATCCGTATCGCGCAACCGTAAAGTCGTTTCATAAGTGTACATGATCGCTCCCCTTTGTTCCGCGCAATAGTGTATCCGGCGCCCTGTCAGGAACCAACAGGAAAACACCGCACCTATCAGCCCGAAACAACGATAACCCCTAAGGTCTTGTCCGGCTTGGCCGCGTTTTGCATCGGGTTTTTCATTGCCCTTTCATCATTATTGCTTATGGTACACCATTTGTAAGGGACGGTCGGGGGTTGCCGACCAATTTCCAGTGGTTTTATCAGGGAGACCTATGAGCAAATCATCCAAAGACGAATCACAAACCCACGACATTGAGACCCGCGAATGGATCGAATCGCTGGAAGACGTGCTTCGCCTGTCCGGACCGGAGCGCGTGCAACAGCTCTTGCGCGAACTGGAGATTCGGGCCCACGGACATGGTGTGCAATTGCCGTTTACGGCTAATACGCCTCATATCAATACGATCCATTTCGACGACCAACCCCCCTACCCCGGGAACCGCGAAATTGAATGGCGGATTAAGTCCATTCTGCGCTGGAACGCCATGGCAATGGTCGTGCGGGCGAATAAGACCGATCCCAGTATCGGCGGTCATATTTCCACATACGCGTCCGCTGCCACGCTGTATGAGGTCGGTTTCAACCACTTCTTCCGTGGCGCCAACGAAGAGCATCCGGGCGATCTGGTCTATTTTCAGGGGCACGCCAGTCCCGGCATCTACGCGCGCGCCTTTCTGGAGGGCCGGCTTTCCGCAAAGAAACTGACCAATTTCCGTCGCGAACTCGCCCCGGGCGGCGGATTGTCGTCCTATCCGCATCCATGGTTAATGCCCGATTTCTGGCGATTCCCCACCGTTTCCATGGGGTTGGGCCCTATCATGTCCATTTATCATGCGCGTTTCGTGCGGTACATGGAGGATCGTGGTCTTCGCCCGCCCACGGATCAGAAGGTCTGGGCTTTTCTTGGCGACGGTGAGACGGACGAACCCGAAACATTGGGCGCGATCACCCTGGCTTCCCGCGAACAACTGGATAATCTGGTCTTTGTAATCAACTGCAACCTGCAACGATTGGACGGCCCCGTCCGGGGGAACGGCCGGATCATACAGGAATTGGAAGCGACCTTCCGCGGCGCAGGCTGGAATGTCGTTAAAGTCATCTGGGGCAGCGACTGGGATCCGCTACTGATGGCCGACAAGGAAGGGCTGCTGGTAAAGCGATTCCACGAGGTCGTCGACGGCCAATATCAGAAATATACGGTGTCCAAGGGGAAATACATTCGCGAACATTTCTTTGGCAAATACCCGCAACTTCTGGACATCGTCAAACATCTCTCGGACGAGAAACTCGAACGCCTGCGCCGGGGCGGACATGATCCCGAGAAGGTGTATGCCGCCTACAAGGCCGCTATGGAATCGGACGGGAAGCCGACGGTCGTGCTCGCGCAGACGATCAAAGGCTACGGCATGGGTGAAAGCGGCGAAGGCAAAAACATTACCCATCAGCAGAAGAAGCTCAACGAAGAAGAGCTCGCCACGTTCCGCAGCCGGTTCGGGATCCCGATATCGGACGACGAAGTCGGCAAAGCGCCTTTCTACCGGCCGCCCGACGACAGTCCCGAGATGAAGTATTTACATGAACGACGCCAGGCTCTCGGTGGTTATCTGCCCAAGCGCAAGAAGACCATGGTCTCGATCAAGGCGCCGGAAGACAACATTTTCGAGGAATTCTACAAGGGTACGGACGGACGCGAAGCCTCGACGACCATGGTTGCTGTGCGCATTCTGACCAAGTTGCTGAAAGATAAGCACGTGGGCAAGATGATCGTACCGATCGTCCCCGACGAAGCGCGCACGTTCGGCATGGAAGCGCTGTTCCGGCAGGTTGGCATTTACGCCCACGCCGGTCAGCTCTATGAGCCGGTCGACGCCGATAGCTTGTTGTACTACAAGGAATCGAAAGACGGTCAATTGATTGAGGAAGGGATTACCGAAGCCGGCTCCATGTCCTCCTTCATCGCCGCCGGAACGGCCTACGCCAATCACGGGATCAACACCATCCCCTTCTTCATCTATTACTCGATGTTCGGTTTCCAGCGTATCGGCGATCTCATCTGGGCGGCGGGCGACATGCGCTGCAAAGGCTTCCTGCTCGGAGGCACCGCAGGCCGAACCACGCTTGCCGGCGAAGGCTTGCAACACCAGGACGGGCACAGCCATCTACTGGCCTATCCCGTGCCGAACGTGATTTCATACGACCCGACTTTCGCCTACGAATTGGCGGTCATCATCAAAGACGGTATCAAGCGCATGTACGTCGATAAGGAAGATATCTTCTATTATATCACGGTGATGAACGAAAACTACGCCATGCCCCCCATGCCGGAAGGCCATGTCGAGGGCATTCTCAAGGGCGCCTACAAGATTCGTCCGTCCTCGCTGAAGAAATCCACGCTGAAGGCACAGTTACTCGGAAGCGGCGCAATCCTGAACGAAGTGTTGAAAGCCCAGGAAATCCTCTCCGATAAATACAAGGTACAGGCCGACGTCTGGTCCGTTACCAGCTACAAGGAATTGCGACGCGACGCGAAAGACATCGAACGCTGGAACATGCTGCATCCGAACGAGGAACCCAAGGTCCCTTACGTGACCCGGTGTTTCGGGAAACAGCCCGGCGTTTTCGTTGCGGCCTCCGATTACGTCAAGACCTTGCCCGACTCGCTGGCGCGCTGGCTGCCCGGCCCCTTGCATTCACTCGGCACCGACGGGTACGGACGCAGCGAGAATCGCGCCGCGTTGCGCGACTTCTTTGAAGTCGACGCGCGCTACGTAGTTGTGGCCACCCTGCATTCCCTGGCACAGAAAGGCAAAATCAAACCGGCGGTTGTAAAGAAGGCCATCAAGGATCTGGACATCGACCCCGAGAAGCTCAATCCGATGTCGTCTTAATCACGAAAGGATGCATTCATCATGTCGATCGAATTCAAAGTTCCCGACCTCGGGGAGAATGTTGATACGGGCGAAGTAGTGGCGGTCCTCGTCAAGGAGGGACAGACCTTGGCCAAAGATGATCCGGTACTGGAACTCGAAACGGGCAAGGCCACCATCGAGGTCCCGGCCGATCACGGCGGGAAGATTACCAAGGTGCATGTGAATTCGGGTGACACGGTCAAGCCCGGACAGGTCATCCTGACGCTCGAAGACAGCGGGGATGCGGACGAAGAAAAGACGGAACCGGAATCCAAGCCCCCGCAAGAAGAACAAAAGGCCGAAGCGGCACCGGCGAAAGACGACAAGCCCGAACCGGAATCTGAAACGGACAAGCCGTCATCCGACGAGTCCGCGTCCGAAACGGAGAAGAAGGCGGAAAAGCAGGCCGATCCGGCCGACAGTGAAGCCAAGCCTGCCGCCGCACCGCCGCCGTCGGACGGCGCACGTCTGCCCGTCGCAGCCGCACCGTCCGTGCGCAAGTTCGCGCGGGAAGTCGGCGTGAATATTGCCCAGGTTTCCGGCACGGGCCCGAAAGGGCGCATTACGGCCGACGACGTTAAGGCGCACGCCAAGAGCCTGCTCACTCAGCCGGGCGCCCCCGCACTGACCGGCGGGGCCATTCGTGTTCCGCCCCTGCCCGATTTCACAAAATGGGGGGACGTGGAACGGCAGGCCATGAATAACGTTCGCAAAATGACCGCCCAGCATATGGCGCTGTGTTGGGGCACGATCCCGCACGTTACACAGCACGATAAAGCCGATATTACGGATCTGGAACGTATGCGTAAACGATACGCGCGCAAGGCGGAAATGGCCGGAGGCAAATTGACCCTCACCGCCATGCTGCTGAAGATCCTCGCCTCGGGACTGAAGGTCTATCCGCAGTTCAATGCCAGCGTTGATCTGGCCAATGAGGAAGTGGTCCTGAAGAAATACATCAATATCGGCGTGGCCGTGGACACGCCGAAAGGATTGGTGGTGCCTGTTGTGCGCGACGTGGACAAAAAGAATATCATCGAATTATCCATTGAACTCACCGAAATCGCTGACAAGTCGCGAGACGGCAAAGTGGGTCCGGCCGATATGAAGGGCGGCACCTTCACCCTCTCCAACCTGGGCGGTATCGGAGGAAGCTTCTTCACGCCCATCGTGAATCATCCGGAAGTAGCCATTCTCGGCATCGGCCGCGGGGCCCACGAAGCCGTACACACGGAACAGGGTTTCGAACCGCGACTCATGCTGCCCATGTCCCTGTCGTATGATCATCGTGTCATCGACGGGGCGGACGGTGCGCGTTTTCTGCGCTGGATCGCCGACGCGATTCAAGAGCCGTTGCTGGTTGCCATGGAGGGTTAAGAAGCACGTTCGATGTTCGAAATGGCAACACAGGGAACTTGAACAGCACTCCGAACATCCGAAACAGACGTACTGGTTTTAATAATACGGGATATGACTCATGACTGAAGACACATCAAAGAAATCCGTTGTAGTTATCGGCGGCGGGCCGGGCGGCTATCCGGCGGCGTTTCATGCGGCGGATCACGGAATGGACGTGACCCTGATTGATACGGAAAAGAATCCCGGCGGAGTATGTGTGTATCGAGGCTGCATCCCCTCCAAGGCCCTGCTGCATATCGCGCGGGTCATCGAAGAGACAGCGGAAGCCAAAGAAATGGGCGTCACGTTCGGTACGCCGAAAATCAATGTGAAACAATTGCGCGAATGGAAGGAAAGCGTCGTCAACCGTCTTACCGGCGGAACGGGCATGCTGCGGAAACAGCGCAAGATCAAATCCATTCAGGGCCGGGCCACTTTTGTGGACGAGCATACATTACAGGTAACGAAGCCGGATGGTAAGGAAGAAAAGGTTTCTTTCGATAACGCCATCATTGCCACAGGAT
Source organism: Kiritimatiellia bacterium (assembly GCA_007136425.1). Taxonomy (GTDB): domain Bacteria; phylum Verrucomicrobiota; class Kiritimatiellia; order SLAD01; family SLAD01; genus SKZA01. The sequence goes on along the minus strand of SLGY01000011.1, from coordinate 79,078 downwards.
CACATCCCACGGTCGTTCCTTCGCTGCACATCGATTCTTCGCGCGTACTTGACTCCACTACCGCACTCGATCTGGAAGACGTACCGAAATCCTTGCTGGTGATCGGCGGCGGCTATATCGGCCTGGAAATGGGCACCGTTTATGCGGCCCTGGGTTCCAAAGTGTCCGTCATTGAAATGACCGGCGGCCTGTTGCCGGGCGCGGATCGCGACCTTGTCAGAGTGTTGGCCAAACGTCTGGAAAAGAAATTCGAATCCATTCTGTTGAATACGAAGGTAACTGAACTGAAAGAACAGAAGAACGGGATCAAGGTCACATTCGAAAACGCGGATGGCGAAAAGACCAGCAAGGTCTACGAAAAGGTGCTCATCTCCGTGGGTCGCACCCCGAACACCAAGGACATCGGCCTCGAAAATACGGGCATCAAAGTCGGCGATCGCGGTTTTATCGAAATTGACGGGCAACGGCGCACGGCCGTGCCTCACATCTATGCCATTGGCGATGTCGCCGGCGATCCCATGCTCGCCCACAAGGCGAGTCATGAAGGGATCGTGGCGGTCGAAGCGATTCTGGGCAAGAAAAGCGTGTTCGAGCCGCAGGCTATTCCGGCCGTGGTCTTTACCGACCCGGAAATTGCATGGACCGGCTTATCCGAAACGGAGGCGAAAGCGCGCAACATCCCGGTAAAGGTGTCGCGCTTCAATTGGGCGGCGTCCGGACGGGCCATGTCGCTGGAGCGCACGGAAGGCGTCACGAAATTGTTGTGCGAACCCGATTCCGGGCGCCTGCTGGGTGTAGGGATTGCCGGTGTCGGCGCCGGCGAAATGATTGCCGAGGCAACGCTCGCCGTTGAAATGGGAGCGACCGCGGAAGACCTTAAACTCACCATCCACGCCCACCCCACCCTATCGGAAACGATGATGGAAGCGGGGGAAGCGTTCTACGGCAATGCCACGCACGCGATCAAGCGCGGTTGATAAGCCATGTAGTTGAGACCACGGGATTTCCCTGAACGGGAGCGCCATATACTTGCCGGATCTATGCCCATCGTGCCGTGTAGTTGGATAGCGGTCGGCGAGGCGAGGCTGTCTCAAAACCAACTTGAAGACGCCGGGGACAGAGCCCCGGCCTACAAGTTCTGGTGGTTGTAGGCCGACCCTCTGCGGTCGGCGGGCTTGCTTATGAGGTTTTGAGACAGCTTCAGGCCGCCGACCCTCCCGAACGAGGAGGCGGATCCGCGTGACCGGGACGCGCGGAAGCGCGTCCCTCCCAAAACACTATTTCCTGTACCGTGTCACAAATGCTTCGCGTGCTCCTTCTTTGCGAATACCAAAACGTGTGAGCGCAAAATCGTAACGGACCGGGTCATCAGGACGGATCCGTCGAAATCCCGCCGTCACTTCCAACGCCGTCTTGAGATCGGCTTGTTTGCGGCGCGTTAAGCGCATATCGAGCGCAATGCGATGCATGTGTCGGTCCACCGGCACAATGCATTGCGCCGGTGTCAGAACCGTCCAACCGCCCGGATCGACGCAATCTTTTCTGATCATCCAACGAAGAAACAAATGAAGACGCTTACAAGCGCTGCCCGCGTCGGGATCGGACATCAAGGGGTTCGGTCCACATCCGCCGCATTTGCGCAAACGGGTAATGAGCCCTGTTAAACGGTTCATGGCGGGTTCTTCGTGCGTCTCGTGCAGCGGGGTGAACGCGTTTTCCAGCGAGCCGTAGAGGCGTACGGTTTCACGTATGGCCCACAGGAAGGCTGCCAGGTCATCGCCATCCACCCAACGATATCGAAACCCCTTATACATACGACGAAGTCGGGCGCGCGTGACCGTATCGAGAAAATCGCGTGGCCGGTTTTCCATCGGTTCCAGCACCCGGGCGATGCTGCGCAAGATCAGGCCAACCCCGCCGAACGCAAGCATCGCCGCGATCAAACCGACGATTTCGCGGTCGCGCACCGCTTCATACGGGTACAGCGTCTCCAAGGGGTCGGGGTACACGTAGGCCCGTTGATTGAACCGGGCATACAGATCGTCCAGCGCAGCGCGTTGTCGGTGGACCCTAGACATCCAATGCCGCGAGGAATCGGTCCATCTGTTCATCGGTACCGATGGACACGCGCAGGTATTCATCGATACGCGGCGCGTTGAAATGCCGCACCAGGACGCCCCGCTCACGCAACTGTCTAAACAGGTCCGCCGCACTTCCCCGGGCGGGTTTGGTCCACAAAAAGTTGGTCTGCGAGGTCAGAGTCTCGAAGTCCCTCTCGCGCAAGGCGACTGTGAGTCTGTCACGCGTATGGATTATGCGGCGCACGTTCTCGCGCATATGTTCCTGATCCTCAATGGCGGCCCGCCCCATTTCCTGAGTCAGCTGGTTCACGTTATACGCGTCCTTGATTTTGAAAAGCGCCTCTATGAGGTCCGCATGGCCAATGGCGTATCCGAGTCGGATACCCGCCAGCGAATAGGATTTGGAAAGCGAGCGCGTGACCAGCAGGTTGGGCAACGATAGTGCGAGCGCCGCACAATCCGCCCGGGCAAAATCCACATACGCTTCGTCCACCACCACAACGCCTTCGGAGCGCTCGGCATACGTCTGAATGGGGTCCCGCGCTGACAGCAAACTGGTCGGCGCATTGGGGTTCGTCCAGAAAAAGAGCGGCACATCGTACCGGTCGGGTATCGGCGGACAGGTAAAGTCAGGCGCCAAGGCCAGCGGTACCGTGTCTTTGCCCCCAATGGCCGCCAAAACTGGATACAGGGAATAGGACGGGTCGAAATTGCCGATCTTCCCGTGTCGCTCCACAAAGGCACGGATACATAAGGCCAGAATCTCGTCGGAACCATTACCACAAAAGACGTGTTCCACCCCACAACCATGCAGGCGCGCTATGGTTTCGCGTAGCCGGTTGCTAGCGGGATCGGGATAGCGGCGCAATCCGTCGGTCGCGTACCTGCGTAACACGTCTTCGACGTGCGGCGAGGGCGGATAGGGATTTTCGTTCGTGTTGAGTTTGAGCACCGACGGGTCAGCAGGTTGTTCGCCGGGCACATACGCGGACAAGCGCGCTACATTCTCTCGTATGCGCGCGGTCATGGGGACTCGAACCGGACGCGGGCCGACCGGACGTGGCCATCCAATCCTTCCACGCGACCGAACGCCTCGATTACCGGCAGCGCATCTTTGAGATCGGCGCTGGTAAAGGAAACCACGCTGGTGCGGCGCCGAAAATCATCAACGGTCAGCCCTGAAAAAAGCGCCGCCGTGCCGCCTGTAGGCAGGACATGGCTCGGTCCCGCGACATAGTCGCCCGCACATTCCGGCGTCCATTGGCCGACGAATACCGCGCCCGCACAACGCACTTTCTTCAACCAGGCCCGCGGTTGATGGACCAACAGCTCAAAATGTTCCGGCGCAAACCGATTAATCAAGTCCATGCCATGGTCGAGTGTTTCCACGACCACGAGCAAGGTTCCCTTGCGCAATACCTCGCGAACAGGTCTCTCGCGCGACAGGGTTTCGGACTGACGCAACAACTCCTTTTCCACGCTTTCCGCCAGGCGCGCCGATGACGTCACCAACAACACTTTTTCCTGGCCCGTCCCATGTTCCGCCTGAGACAGGAGATCGGCGGCCACATGTACGGGCGACGCGGAATGATCGGCCAGAATGGCAATCTCGCTGGGACCGGCTACGGAATCAAGCGCCACCTGGCCATAGACCAATCGTTTGGCGGCGGTGACGTAAGGGCCGCCCGGCCCCACAATCTTTTGCACGCGCCGGATCGCTTTTGCGCCATAGGCCATCGCGCCGATCGCCTGGATCCCGCCCATGCGATAGATCTCCGTCGCGCCCGCCGTATCGAGCGCATACAACAGATACGGGTTAACCTGCCCTTCCTTATCGGCGGGCGTACAGGCGACGATCTCGGGCACGCCCGCAACACGCGCAAGCGTCAGGGTCATCAGTGCGGTGGACGCCAAAGGCGCGGTCCCGCCGGGGATATAGGCGCCGATCCGATCATACGGCACATACTGCTCACCGAGGATACCGCCTTTCGGACTGGATATGCTCCAATCGTTTCTAAGTCCGGCCTTTGCGAATCGTGTAATGCGCTTATGCGCCTCGGTGACGGCCAGCTTAAATTCACGGTCGACTGCGTTGCGTGCTTCCCGTATTTCCTTCGACGTCACCTGAAGCCCGCGCGCCGATACCGTCACGCCGTCGAATTCCTTGATATAGCGGACGATGGCCTGGTTGCCCTGCTTGCGGATGTCTTCCAACACCGACCGGGCCGTCTCCTCAGCTTGGGCGTCGAAAGGCGGCCTTTTCAGAAAACGATTTACCACCGGTGAGTTCTTGTCCGGATTCCAGCGTACGCGTCGAATAGATACTTTATTTTGAGTCATAATTTCCGTTCACGTCAGGTCTTAACGGCTTCGTTGAGACATCCGCAACGCGGACAGCGGGCCAGCGGCACGTCACGAGCGTCAAGATACACGTGTTCACAAACCTGGCAACGATAAATGCGGTTATGGCTCGGCCCCAATTGCGGAGCGCCCTCTTTGGCCAGGTAATAGAGCCAACAGATCAAGATGACCAACAGATGGAACAACATGGGCAGCAAAATAAGTTCGGAAAGGCTGACCTGCATCAGGGCCCCTCCTCTTCCGGCGTGGCCCCGCCATAGATTACACGAACACGGACCGTATCGGTGCGGTCCGCCGGCGCCCAACGCCATGCGGCGGCCTGACGTACAAGCTGCTCATTGACGGCCGTGTCTGGAGTGCGTTGGTCGAGAATTACGCGAGTCACGGCGCCCCATTCATCCACATGCAAACTTAACTTCGCCGACCAGGGCCCGGTTCCCCAAAGCGCCGCGTCTTCTGTAAGGTCCAATCGTTCCGATGCCCGATCGCCCATGCCCTTGACGCGCTGCACCCGGGGCACAGGCGAACGCTCAGCGATCCGTGCGGGCTCGGGCATAGTCGGTGCGGGCAGGTGCAACTCTTGCACATCTAGATGAACCCGTAATTCCGACCACTCGGGGAGTCGTACGGCCGGATCCGCCGTTGGAACGCTATCTGAGCGCTCGCGCACCATGGCGGTTTCCACAGGGCGTTGTACGGGCGGGCGAACCCGCACCTCTTCCTCGAGGAGAGGGCGACTGAACCCATGTGCCACGGGCAGGGCAAAATGGGCCGGAGACCATATTTCCAATGCGTTCGCCAAAGGATGATCCTCATCGTCCATTGGCCAGGTCAGCAACGTCCATGTCGGTTGTTCAGGCGCCGCCTCCTCTGGATGCGCCCATGAAGACGTGTCCAGCCAGAAAAACCAGATGGCATGACTCGAAACGGCGAGTACAACTGCCAGCACCCATTTCCATGGGTTTCGTTCGTTGGATGCTGGTTTTACCGATTTGTTCATGCGTCATCTTGCCGTGTCGGCTATACGCGTCGCCAGCAAGACCTCGTCATATCCCGCCTGCGTGGCGATGTTATAGACGCGAATCAACGTCTCGTGCATGATGCGGCGATCCGCCTCAATGACCAGTACGGGTTCCGTTTCTCCGCGCGTCACTGCACGCATGCGCTCGGCCAAATCGTCGAACGAGGTTCGTTCATCATTGAAAAAGATCAGGCCTTCCCGCGACAGCGTAACGACGCTTGCTCCCATGTGCGCTCCGCCAATAAAGTCGGCTTCAGGCAGGTCCAGCGTCACGCCGGGTTTCAATACGATCCATGAATTCAACAGGATAAAGAGCAATACGAGAAACGCCAGATCGACCAACGGCACGGCCCCGATCACGCCGCGCGCGAGGCGCAATCGCAACGGAAAGCGGCGCCGCAGAAACGTTACCTGGCCCGAAGTCGTAATGGGCTCCACCTTCACGGCTCATCCACCTCCACACGACGAGCGGGCGTTGAGAAGAAGTTCAGAATCTCCACAGAAGCCCGTTCCATATCCAGCACGATATGCTCCAACCGGTGCAGCAAAAAGTTGTAACCCGCATAGACCGGAATAGCCACGGCCAACCCGGCCGCCGACGTGATCAGCGCCTGCCACATGCCCCCGGCGAGGTCGCCCGCATAGACCAACGGCGCACGCTGATGCATGACCCACATCGTTTCCATCATGCCCAGAATAGTCCCGAGCAAGCCCAGCAACGGGGTAATCTGCGCCACCGTCGCCAATAGCGCCAGATTTCGTTCCAGCCTCGGGATTTCGGCCAGACCGGCGGTCTCAATGGCTTGCCGAATCTGTTCGCGATCGCTATCGCCTTGGAGAATCGCCGCGCGCGTGATGTGGGCTACCGGGCCCGGCGTCTCTTCACAGATGCTTACGGCCTCCACCACATTGCGGCGGCGCAAGACATTATATATGCCTTCAAGAAAATCCGCTGAATTGATCTGCGCGCGATGCAGATGGAAAAGTCGCTCGAGAAAGACCAACGCCGCAATCACGCTCGCCCCGAGAATGACCCACATCACCAGTCCGCCTTTGAACATTAATTCCAGCATGATTCGTTCTTCCCTTTCCCGGCTGTCACACTTTTCGCCCGCTCCGTATCTCCCCGTCCGCCGTGATCAACTCGCAGCCGCATGATCCTGATGGATCTTCTCAATCCGGCGCTCCGCATCCGGCGACGCGGGCACGTTCGCGTCCACCACACGCTGCAGAAGATTCGTCGCCGCTTCCCAATCATCTTCCGCCTCCTTCATCGACGCCGCCGTAAACGCCGCTCGCGTAAACCATACCATTCCTTCCGGCACCTGCGCGCCTTCGTCATGCCAATAGGTGTATACAACCTGCAGGTACCGGTCCAATGCCTCTTCCGATTCGCCCATCTTCTCATAACAGCGCCCGATTTTATACTTCGCCTGCAACTGCATGACCGGCGACGCCGTGGCGCTGTCGAGAACCGTCTGATACGAACGTATGGCCTCGTCGTATCGATCCGGGCTCTCGCTACCCAACGTAAACTGGCAATCCCCTTTTCGGCCCCAGGCCGAATCGACCAGATCGCTGTTCGGATAACGGCGAATGACTTCTTCAAACGCCAGAATGGCGCCCGCGAATTCGCCGAGTTGACTCAGCGTATCACCCTGCGCAAAACGTACTTCCGGCATCTTTGCACTGGTTGGATATTCCTGGGTCAACCTATTGAAGTGGTCAATGGCCTTGAGATATTCTTCCTGTTCCATGGCGGCGCGGCCGGCCCAATACAAGGCCAGATCGGCCATCGGTCCGTCCGGATACGCATCCGCCACCTCTTCAAATCGGGTTTCCGCCTCAGGGAACAGGCCCCGGTTATAATGGTACGCAGCAAGCCAGAACAATACGTCGGGAGTCCATTCCGAATGAGGAAACCGTTGTATGAACGTCTCGCTCACCTCCAGGGCGCGTTCGTCCTCGCCCAACAGGTACAGGGACCAGCCCCGCATGTAATAGGCCTGTTCGGCAAAAGGATTATCGGGGAAATCATCGACCACACGGTCAAAATCGGACAGCGCCTCCTCGAACAAACCTAGCCGGTAACGGATCAAGCCGCGCCGATGCAGGGCGTCGGAAAACAAGGCGCCCTCTGGTTCTTCGCGCATCAGATAGTTGTAGGCGGAGATGGCTTTCTCCCATTCTCCCATTTCCTCTTTCAAGCCGCCGATGCGCATGACCGCCTTTGCCGCGTATTGCGTCCCGGGATACGCATCCTGAATCGCACGGAATTCGGTCACCGCCTCATCCATTTCGCCCAGACGGGCCAGACATTCCGCCGCCTGGAATTGCGCCATGGGAACCAGTTCGCTGCCCGGAAAGACTTGCGTCACCTGAAGATACTCTTCGCGCGCACGAGCATAACGGCGACTTTGAAAGTAGGAATCGGCCACTTTGAAAAGGGCTTCCTTCCGTTCCATCAAGCTGGGATGCAACGCATACGCCTTCTCAAAAGATGATGCGGCCTCCACGGGTCGCTGCAAGCCAAGCAGGCTCCACGCGCGCCCCATCAAGGCGTTTGCCCGGCCCTCGACGTATTCGAACGCTTCGAGATAATGCTGATACGCCTCCAAAGCCTCCTCATACCGCTCCTGATCCAGCAAAGCGCCCGCCAACGCCAATTGCGCATCAGCGGATAATTCATGGCCGGGCATGGCGGCAATGATCCGTTTGGCCAGTTCAATGCCTTGATCCCATTCGCCCCGGTCAATGAGGACGCGGGCGCGCAGCAAACGGCCCCGATTACGCACATGGGCTTCGCGCGCGACTTCGGCGCCCTCCTGCAAATGTTCCAAAGCCGCCGCATAATCGCCATCCGCCTCCTTGATACGCGCCAAGGCGTACCGGGCCTCGGCCGCCCAGTCCGACGGAAGCGATTCACGCTCAAGCAGACCTTCCAGAATCCCCTGCGCCTCGTCCACATCCCCTCGATCCACCAGCATGACGCCCAACCATAAACGTCCGGTTTGAGAAGCCCGCGTTGAATCAAAATCGGAAATCAATCGACTCAACAACGATTCCGCTTCTTCCCGTCGATCCAGCTCAATCATGGACGCGGACCAGTCCAGCAGGTTCTCCGCCGCTGCAGGAGCATCGTCATGATCACGGTCAAAGGATTCGAACATGCGCACGGCCGATTCATGACGACCGGTACGAGCATACGACAGGCCGATCATGCGCAACCGTTGCCCGATCTCCGCCGATTCCAATACCGCGGGGTCCACCGCATCCAATTCAGCAATAACCGCATCATAGGCGCCGCGCGCATAATGTGATCGCGCACGCCAAAACCGATACACTTGCTCGAGACCGGGATCCTCTTCCTCCGCCAGACGTTCGTCGTCCAGCGTCGCGAGGATCTCCTCATGGCGATCGCGTTGATGCATCGCGCGGATCAACCAGAGCGTGGCTTCATTAATCTCTTCCGGACTCTTGGCCCGGCGCAACGCGTGCTCGAAAAATCGCTGGGCCGCGTCGTATAAGCCGTCTTCATACGCTTCCGCCCCGGCGACCAGGTTCTGAGCCATATCGCGCTCGCGCCGGGTCAGCGCGTCCGCCGGACTGATTGTCGCGCCGAGATATACGAGCATCAAGATAACTGGCCAGCGTTTACATTGCATTGTCTTGCCGAGGATTCGCGTCATGGATCATACCAAAGGTCGACAGTCAGTGTAATACCCCCATCGACTCACATCAAGCGCGATGGCGGACGACCGTCTTCGTCCGGACGGCTCTAATCCATGGACGCGACAATCGTACGGACGAATGCCGCCAGGGTCAGCAAGAGGCAGAGAAGCGCGGCATAACCCCAGACAGGAGTGAGCCGGTCACGATGCACCCGTTCTCGCTCCACCAACACGCCCAAGGCCAGGCCCACGAGGAACCCGCCCACATGCGCCGTATTATCTACGCGCGGGACCAGGAACCCGAAGAGGAAAGCGTAGAACGCCCAGCGGATAAAGAAATTTCGCAGGTCCAATGCGGAATGGCCGCCCACGGAATGGGCATAGGCAATACCGAAACCGATCAAGCCGAACATGGCGCCGGAAGCGCCGACAACCTGCATCGGCGCCGGACCGCTGACGATCAGCCGGGCGACCGCACCGCCCAGCAGCGCCAAGGTATAGAGCGTAAAGAAACGCGCCTTGCCGATTTCCTGCTCGAGCATGGGCCCCACTTGCGAAAGGACAAACATGTTGAAAGCCAAATGAATAATGCCCGCATGAAGATAGCCGTAAGTCAGCAGACGACTGAATTCGCCCTGATACACAAACACAGGAACGAGACTGCCCATACGCACAAGCAACTCGCCCGGCGGCGCGAAAAGCGCCGAAGCTCCGGCGATCGCCACGACCAGCACAAAAATCATCGCGTTAACGATCAACAACGTGCTCGACACCGCCAATGCCGAAGGGATCACCAAACCGACTGCCCGGCTCACCACCTGCGCCCGCCAGGAAGGGGCCCGTTTCCCGCAATGGGGACAGACACGTTCGTCTCGATCCAGCAAGGCCCCGCAGGAACAGAATTTATGGCGATAGGTCACTTGGCTACGGCGCTGACGCGCCGTTTCCGACCGGTCTTTCCAGGCTCGTTCCCAGCGCATGATACGCCACTGCCACTTGGTCCCGTTCAAGCCGAGGGAGTCAAAGAAGTCCTTCCAATTCATAACGGCATCACTATGCAGCCACACCAGAAACGGATCAATAACGGAGTGTTTGGGAGGGGTTCGTTTGATCGCCCATCGTCTATAATCCGTTAAACACCTATCGTCACACGGTTACCCGCGCGAAAGCGTTTCCGTATCCGGCCCGGGAACAGGCGATTTTCAAAAGGCTGGTATGCCATTCTGCTTGCACCATACGACGCCCTGCACTATCGTGATCCCACCTTTTGGAGAGATGGCTGCCTGTCCGCCGTAGCCTTGGCGAAGGCGGAAGTGGCTCGCCACGAAGACAGCGCGGCGAACGCAGTGGGGCATGTCACGCCGTAGTGTAACGAAGGCGGGAGAGATGGCTGAGTGGTTTAAAGCGGCGGATTGCTAATCCGTTGTACGGTTGAAAAGCCGTACCGGGGGTTCGAATCCCCCTCTCTCCGCCATCAGATGGGATTGTTGCGTGTTCCGGGGCGGCCATGGTGGTGAAGATGGCAGAGGGCCATGGCCAAGGCGTCGGCGGCGTCTTCTTCCGGCGTTTCGGCTAAACCGAGCAGGACGCGCACCATACGGGAGATCTGTGTTTTATGCGCGTTGCCGTTTCCGACTACTGACTGTTTGACGGAACGCGGCGAATATTCGTATACGGGGACGCCCTCCATGGCGCACGCGGCCAACACGACACCCCGCGCTTGCCCCAGCGTCACGGCCGTACGCACGTTCTTGCTGAAGAATATCCCTTCCACAGCGGCCGCCATGGGTTTGTCGCGGCGAATTACCCCGACCAATTCCTCAAACAGATGCGCAAGACACGCCGTATGCGGACGGGCAGACGGATTCTTAATCAGACCCCACGTAACCGCCTTGTATTGAGATCCGACGGTATCAACCACACCCACGCCCGTCGATCGCAGGGAGGTATCAACGCCCAAGACTCTGATTGGTTTCGGCACGACTAATCGTTCAGGGACGCCATTACATCGTCCGGGATATCGAAATTGGCATAGACGTTTTGCACGTCGTCCAAATCTTCCAGCGCCTCAACGAATCTCAGCAGCCCGGCCGCCTGTCCGGCATCGGTAACAGGCATGTACGTTTCAGGCAACAACGTCAATTCCGATTGCTCCACCGCCACCCCGCGCTCTTCCAACCGGTTCAATACATCCGGATATTCCGCGGTTCCGGTGACGATTTCGTAGTAATCTCCTTCGTTGGTCATGTCTTCCGCCCCGCATTCAAGCGCCAATTCGAAGAGTTCGTCTTCGTTGACGGCCTGACTGCCGACCTGAATAACCCCCTTGCGATTGAAGGTGCGCGCCACGCTTCCCTGACCCGCAAGACTGCCGTTGTGTTTGGTAAACACATGTCTGACTTCGGACGCCGTCCGGTTCCGGTTGTCCGTCAGGGCCTGCACAATGATGGCAATGCCTCCCTGGGCATAACCCTCATACGTGATTTCCTCCATCTGCTCGCCTTCCAGCTCGCCGGTGCCTTTCTTGATCGCCCGGTCGATATTGTCGGCGGGCATATTCACCGCACGCGCTTTCTGGATCAAGGTCCGCAAGGTGATGTTCGTGCCCGGATCACCACCCCCCTGTCGCGCCACAATCATCATCTCTTTTGCGAGCTTACTGAATATCTTGCCACGTTTAGCGTCCGTGGCGGCTTTTTTATGCTTGATGGTCGACCATTTACTGTGTCCACTCATAAGTCCGCATCAACCTCCCGCGCTCCCGGCTGGAATTCCCTGGTCCGCACTTAAGCGAAACCTGATCATTCCTCTCCGGACTGTTCCTTTTGCCGCATGGCGGCGACTTTCTGCGCGATATTCGCCGGTACCGCTTCGTACCGAGCAAATTCCATCTCGAAATTGCCTCGGCCTCCCGTCATGCTGCGCAATTCGGACGAATAGCGGAACACTTCCGCTTGCGGCACCTCGGCGGTGATGTTTTGCATGCCGTCTGCACTGTCAACACCCAGGATTCGTCCGCGCTTATGATTGAGGTCCCCGGTAATATCGCCCATGAACTGATCCGGAATCGATACCTTGATCTTCATGACCGGCTCGAGCAGAACCGCTTTCGCCTTGCTCATCCCGTCCGTCAACGCGCGCGCGGCCGCGATCTTGAAGGCCACCTCGGACGAATCGACATCATGATATGATCCATCGTAGACGGTAATCTTGACGTTCATGACCGGATAACGCGCCACGGCGCCCCGTTGCAGTCCTTCCTGTAAGCCCTTTTGCACCGCTGGAATGAAGTTGCCCGGGATCACCCCGCCCACGATGGCGTTGACAAACCATTCTTCGTCGTCCGGCTCGCGGGGCTCCACGCGTAAATAGACCTCGCCGTACTGACCGCGACCGCCGGACTGTTTCTTATGCTTGTGGTGCCCCTCGCCCATGGCTGTCACCGTCTCCCGATAGGCCACACTCGGCGTATTCAGTTCCACTTCGACATGATTTCGTTCCTTCATCCGCTGGACCGCCGCTTCCAACTGCTGATCGCCCAAGCCGGAGAGGATCATTTCGTTCGTGTCATTGTTGCGTTCCACCTGGATGGTCGGATCCTCATCGGCCACCCGATGCAGCGCCGTGGCCAATTTATCCTCATCACCCTGCTTCTTGGCTGTGACGGCATAAGCCGTCGTTGGCGATGGGAATTCGATTTCTTTGAAGCCGATCTCCTCCCCGACCGCGCAGAGCGAATCATTCAGTCCGGTTCCTTTCAGTTTGGGAATCGCCACCACGTCACCCGCATGGGCCGCCGGGATTTCCTCCTGTTTCTTCCCGTTGATGATCATCAGGTGCCCGACTTTTTCCTTCTGTCCCTTGGTGATGTTGAATATCTCCTGCCCGGCCTTCAAGGTGCCCCCGTACACGCGGACGAAGGTGTTTTGCCCAGTGAACGGATCGTTTAACGAGCGCCAGACAAATCCGGCGAACGGGGCGTCGGGCGCCACATTCACCTCATTACCATTCGCATCCTTCACGGGCCGTTCCGGCGGTGAGGGCAACAGCAGAGAAATGCCTTCCAACAGGTCTTCCACACCGGCATTCGTCTTGGCCGATACGGCAAAGACCGGGACCAGATTCCCGTCATGAACCGCGCCGTGCAAACCCGCCGCGATTTCCTGGGCCGTCAACTCCTCGCCGCCCAGATACTTTTCGATCAAGGCATCGTCCGTCTCGGCGGCGTACTCGACCAGCGCGCCTTTCATTTCCCGCGCGCGATCGGCGATGTCGTCCGGGAGTTCCTTGGCCGCCATGACATCGATCACTTGTTTATGGTCGAGCGTCGGGATAACAACCGGGACACACTGATTGCCCCATAACTCCTGGATGGAATTCAATACCCCGTAAAAGTCGGCGTTCTCCTTGTCAATTCCGGTAACAACAATGGCGCGAGGCAAGCCCTGTGTGTCACATCGTTTCCAGGAGCGTTGGGTCCCGACCTGCACACCGGAGACCGCATCCACGGCAATAACACCGGCGTCCGCCACGGCCGTCGCCGAAAGCACCTGCCCATAGAAATCCGCGTATCCCGGCGTGTCCATCGCCACCAGCTCCATTCGGCGCCCCCCGCGAGTCGTGTAGACGACATCGAAAGACTTTGCCCACATCGTGATCTTGCGGGCCTTTTCCTCGTCCATCCAATCGGCGGCGCTGGTACCGTTCTCCGGCGAGCCTTGCCGGTCGTTCGCGCCCAGCTTGAAAAGAATGGCGTCAAGCAGCGTGGTCTTTCCGCTGCCGGTATGACCGAGAAGTGCAAAGTTGCGTACATTGGTGATTTCAATATCTTTCATGATAGCTCAGTCTTTTCCCTTTCTCTTTGGTCGTACGTCATTCATCAACATAATGTTGTCGGGACGGGCGGTCCCCACTTTGATACGAAAAAGCCCTTGCTCTGACAATGATTTAATGGCGCGCTTGACAGTTCCGCGCCGTCCGCGAAAGAGTGGCGCGATGAAGTCAAGATCCATACATACGTTCGCAACGCCTTACAATGTCGGACGCGTTACGCAGAACGGGCGTCGTCTCGATATGGAGGTCGAGGGTGCGACTTTCGCGTCGTGGCATCCGGAACAGCTCTTGACCGGCTATTCATGGGACGCCCTGAGCGCCGCCGCGCTGTTGCATTCCAGCGGCCAACCGGGACGCATCCTGCTGCTCGGCCTGGCGGGCGGCACCATGGTTCGCATTCTCCGCCACTTGGTTCCCCGTGCACGAATTACAGCGGTCGAGTTGGATGGCAAGCTGGTGGACATCGCCGTAAGGCATATGCATCTCGATCTTGAGACGGTGGACCTGCATATCGGCGACGCCTATGCCTATCTACGAAAAACCCGCAAGCGCTTCGATGTGGTGCTGGACGACCTCTATTTGTCGGGCGCAACGGACGTGTATCGCCCCGCGTCCGTGGACCGGACCATGATTATGCAGTATCGCCGTCTGCTTCGCGATGACGGGATTGTGGCCGTCAACATGATTACCGACACACCCCACCGCGCCGTGTTGCGCGAAACGCGCGAAGCCTGGTCACGCGAATTCAAAGAGACGGCAGCCATCACCGCTCCACGCGGATATAATCAGGCGTTGATCGGCGGAGAACGGCTGAACTCCGCGTCCGTGCTTGAAACCGCGCTATCGCTGTTCACCACCGGAGCGGACCGGCGGATGTGGAAACAGTTGCGCGTTTCCCGCTAATGGGAATGATCCGGGAAGAGTTCCCCCGCGCTCGAACCTCAATTCTTCGATTCCAGCTTGGCCCGGATTTCGTCGGGGATATATTTTGAGTCGGTCCACTCCTTCTGCACCGGCGACGCTTCCCAGATGCGGCGACTGCCGGCCAGTACATCACGCCGGCTCACCTGCCCCACCAGCACGCCGTCCTCCATGACCGGCAGACGGCGAAAAGGATTCTTGAGGAAAATATCCGCCACGGTAAACAGGTCCGCGTCCGGAGTGATCGTAACAACATTTTTCGACATATAGGTCTTAACCTTCGCACCGGGCAACGAATTGTACGCGCGGTTGGCAAAAATGCGCAGACAATCCTTCTCCGACAACATCCCCACAATGCGCCGATTCTCATCGACCACCGTCGCGCCCGACACCTTATGCTTCAGCAACAACTGAATCGCCCGGCCCATATCCATGTCCGGACTTAATGTTACCAGCGACTTGACCATGATTTCACGTACTGTAATGGCCTTTGCCATATCCGCCTCCTTCATTTGCTAACAGAGCAACCCGCAATGGCGTCATGCATTCAAAGGGTTGCGCCCGTATAACGCTCACCCGTTCCCAGACCATATCCTCTCAGGCAACCATCCGGGGACCGGGAATTTCCTAGAGCCCCAAGAGACTATACCGCTCACCAGCGCTTTGCAAGCCGGCCGGTTACGTCAGCCGGGATGAACCCGTTGGGCCGAAGGTTGCCAGTCCGGCGGATGCTCCATTTCCTCGAAGGTTTCCATCCATCCTTCGCCCATCAGGCGATCGAGCCTTTTCATCATGATCCGCAAACGTCGGGTACCCGGGAATTCCCGCAGCGTTTTCAGGGCGACCTCGTCATCCGGCTTCACGTATTCGCGGGGATACTGGATTTCGTCCACATGCAAACAGTTCCAGAATGTTTCGCGCAACGTTTCCGAATGAAATTGGAGCAATTCCTCCTCTTCGCTTGCCCGCAGAAAACGGGCGAACCCGTCGTGCGCCGCCACCCAATGACCGCCGCGATCAACGACGATCCGGCCTCCGTAGAGGTCGTACAACGTATTCTGAATCTTCCAGGACGACAATTCCCTGTGCGCCAATTTCCAGGCGGACGTATCCTCGTCCGGAATCCCGATCTCGCCCACATCAGGGTCCCGTCGCGCCATCGGTTCAACGGCCACATAATGAATATACTGCTCGACTTCCTCGCGTGTCGGCTCCAAGCCATGTTGTTCGACCAACCATGCGATCAGCTCGCTGTGTATATGTTCCCTCAACGGTCTCCAACGCGCACATTCCTGCCACTCCTCCCATTCTTCGGGCGATAAACGGTTCTGCATCCGATCGGCCTCGTCTCCAGAAAGTTCAGAAACGGGCGGAATAGCATCGCGATATATATCCTCGCCCAACAGCGTGATCAGCGGGCCCTCTTCCTCGGGTTCGCGGGGAGCACAAGCCGCCGTAATCAACAACCCGACGACGACCAGCGGAAACAAAGGCAAGCGCCATTCAATATTGCTCATCATATCTTCTCCCATTGTGTACACGCATCCCGAGCCCGGTTGACGCCGGAGGATCATCGCCTTCACGATGTCGGGATCGGTTCACGTTATTTACCTCGCACCACAACCTTGTGTATCGATTGATCTTCCGAATCCGAGGTATCGTACACCACGAATTTGACATCCGGAAATTCGCGCGCCAACTCTTCATTAAGATAATCGATCACGGCATGTACGTTATGCGGGTCATCGTCCGAAAACCCCATGCTGATCGACGCGTCCACTCCCCGTTCGCGAATGATGTTGATCACATGGGTCACGAAATCCTTGACCGCAAATTGTTTTGCGCTTTCCGGACTCTCCGCGCCACGGGACGCACGGCCCATCAACTCCTGGAATTCGGGAGAGGAGACGCCGCGATAACGGTTCAGATCAAGATAACGCGCAACCACTTCATCGTCGGTCAACAGTGTGCCGTCCTCGCCGAATCGCTTTATGAATCGACGCAGATTCTTGACCATATGTCGCCGTTCCTCGGCGGAGAGAACGGTTTCAATGAAATATTCCACCGCACGACGTATCGACCGGGCCGAGTGCGCGCGGGCGGTAATGATGGCGAACAGCGACCCTTCCAGCAGCGCCGTTTTGAACCGCCGAAAACTCGGTCCGCCTACGGCCTCCTTCTGCACGATCGGGCGCAAGGCGCGTTTCGTATCGTCCAGGAACGTCTCTTCCCCGCGCTCGCCGAAGTCATAGAAATCGATGAACGCCTCGTCCCAGTCTCCCGAACGGGGACGGTAATTTTCCGTGTCGCGCCGGATTCGGGCGAATTCCGCGGTCGTCACGCTGTACGACTTCCACCCCTCGTCCGTCTTGCGTTCGAGATGGATCAGGGTCGGCATATGCAGGATGTTATCATCCCAGTCGAACATGTAATACTTCAATCGCGGCCCATCGCCTGCGGAAGGCGCGTCCCGGCCGTCATCCAGGTTCTCACTCATAAGGCATCGTCCAGTTGCGTACGTAGCGCCGTGCCGAGATATTCCAGAATTCCGTCGGCGATGGCGCGAGCCAATTGTTCCCGATATTCTGCTCGATGGATTTTACGTTCTTCGCGCGGGTTCGTCAAAAATCCGCATTCCACCAACACCGCCGGCGAGACGGCTTCGCGCAATACATGGAACCGGGCGCGTCGCACGCCGCGATCTTCCGTTCCGGTCGCGTTGAGCAAATGTTTCTGGATAAGGTAACCGAGAACCATATTGGCGCCGTCATATGCGTTGCCGGACGCAGTCGGCGGATTCGGCGCTTGCTCCACGTTTGCCGTCGACGCATAGCCGGCGGCGGGCAGGACAAATGTTTCCGCCCCGCGCGCGTCCCGATTGGCCGATGTATTGAAATGGATGCTGACAAACAGGTCGGCCTCCAGCTCCGTCGCCTGCGCCACGCGTTCGGCCAACGAGACATCCCGATCGTCTTCGCGCGTCAAATAGACCCGTTGCCCGGCGTCTCGCAGCCGCTCCGCTACCCGAAGCGATACAATCAGGGTCATCTCTTTCTCCAAGGTTCCCATGGCGCCGCGCCCGCCTTCGTCGCGCCCCCCGTGCCCGGGATCGAGAAGAACGACACGCCGTCCGAGTTCATGCACGTGGCGTTCCGGTCGCAGCACCGGGTCGATGACGCGCCGCACATCGTTTTCCGGGATCAACCAGCGGCGTCCCTCCTCCAGAACCGGTTCATGGAGCCAGACCGTCACCCCGTTCAGTTCCGCGCGTCGGGAGTCACTGGCCAGGACGAGCCGATGCCGGTCGTTCTGCAAAACTAGGACACCCTCGTCCGGGCGCGATCGCGGGAAATCATAGTGTCGCGCCAGGTGATTATGCGTGACAAAGGTGCGTTCGCCCACTACCGTGGTTCTCGGGAAGTCGCGCGATTCCCGGCTGCCCGGCCATCCGAAAAGAAAGGCCAGCAAAGCGATGCCGAACAGGCTCCGATTCAATGTGGTCATACCCCGATTCATGGTCAAAACCGCGACGCGATCAAAAAACTAAGCAGTTGCGCCGTCGCGCACGATTTCATATCATGTGCGTCCAGACAACGGAAGGAGAAGTTTCATGGCAGAAGTGACACTCGAAGAAGCACCCCGCAAAGTGCGTGACATGTACGAAAAAGGGTTGGCCGCAATGGAACGCGGCAACACGAATTACGCCATGGACACGTTCATGAGTTTGCTCGATCTGGAACCGCGCCTGCTCAAGGCGCGCCGCTTCCTGCGTGCCGCCCAAGTCAAGGAATTCAAGGAGAAGAAAGGCGGTCAGATCACTCACGTGCTCTCCACCATCAGCGGGCTCGGCGGCTTGCTCTCCGCCAACGCCGCATTGAAGAAAGATCCGATGAAGGCGCTCAAGGCCACGGAGAAATTGCTTCGTATCGATCCGTTGAACAAGATGTTCATCAAAGTGCATGTACAGGCCGCCCTCGCATCCGAATTGCCGGAAGTGGCCATACTCATGCTGGAAGTCGCCCGCGAATTTTACCCGAAAGACGCAGATATCCTCAAGCGCCTCGGCCAGTTGTATCTCGACAACAACATGACCGACAAGGGTCGCGATGTTTACGAAGTGCTTCTCGCACTCAAACCGAACGACCCGAAAATCGTCAAAGCTTTCAAGGACGCCAGCGCGTTGGACACCATGAGCAAAGGCGGCTGGAGCGGAGCCGGCTCCTATCGCGATGTCATGAAGGACGCCGATGAAGCCACCCGTCTCGAACAGGAAGCCAAGGCGGTCAAGACCTCCAAGGATATCGACTCGCTCATCCAGGATAGCTTGACCAAGATTGAGAAGGAACCGCAAAACATCAATTATCGGCGCGCCCTCGCAGACCTGTATGTGCGGGCCGAACGCATGGATGAGGCTTTGCAGACCTTGCAGGAAGCGCAGGAGATCAGCGGCGGCGCCGATCCCCAGCTGGATCGCGCCATGTCCAACGTCAAACTGAAACAGTTCGATATGGAAATCGCGGCGCTCAAGAAAGCCGGCGACACCGAAGGCGCGGAAGCCAAGCAGAAAGAACGCGACACCTTCGAACTGCAGGACGCCGCAGACCGCGTCAAACGGTATCCGAACGACCTGCAATTCCGTTATGAGCTCGGCGTGCTGCTCTACGAAAACGATCAATTGAACGACGCGATCCAGCAATTCCAGCAGTCACAGCGCAACCCGCAGCGCCGGACGCGTTCCTTGTATTACATGGCCCTGTGCTTCAAACAGAAGCAACAATACGATATCGCCCTCGAACAGCTCGAAAAGGCGGCATCGGAAATGCCCACCATGGACGCGGCCAAGAAGGATACGCTCTACGAACTTGGCGTCATCTGCGAAGCCATGGGCGACAAGGAGAAAGCGGCCAAATACTTCAAGGAAATCTATTCCGTCGACATTGGTTATCGCGACGTATCCGAGAAGATAGAAAAGAACTATTCCTGAGACCATCATGAGGTTGCGCCTGGTTTCATACCATGCGGGGTGGCGTTTGGCGTTCGCGGCACTGGTCCTTATGGCCTTCATGACTGCGTGCGACCGGACCGTACCCGAAGATGCGCCCGCCTCCGTCCGGCAGGATGCCGATGAGTTCTCCGTAATGACCTACAATGTCGGCGCCTACGGGTACCGCGATCGCACGGGCGACGGGCAGGCCGACAACCCCAAGCCGGAAGAGGAACGCGCCGCCGTGCGGGCCGTCATTCTGGACAATCGACCCGACGTCCTCGCCTTGCAGGAAATGGGCGGCCCGGACGTTTTCGACGCCTTCCGCGCGGAACTTGCTGATGCCGGACTGGATTACCCTTTTCACCTGCTTTTGCAACGCAACCGATCGGAGAATAATATCGCGCTGTTAAGCCGGTATCCGATCATTTCTCATCAACTCCATACCGACGACACTTTCAGCATTGGCGACGAACAGCTTCCCGTCCGTCGCGGCTTCATCGAAGCCGATATATCCGTCGGCCCGGCTTATTGGTTCCGTCTATTCGTCGCCCACTTGAAGTCCAAGGCCTATGATCCGCGGGGCCACACGGAAATGCGCCGCAACGAGGCGCGTTTACTGAATAACCACGTCCGCCGCTCACTGAGCCGGGAGCACCGCCTGAACCTCCTTGTCGTCGGCGACATGAACGACCATGTCCGCGCCGCGCCGCTGCGCACCATCATGGGCGCCGAGCAGGAATATCTGAAGGACTTGCGTCCGGTCGACCGTTACGGGGAATTATGGACTTACTACGAGGAAGAGGCCGAACTCTATCATCGGTACGACTATACTCTCGCCAGCCCGTACATGGTCCCTGAATTCATCCCGGACAAATCGGCCGTGATCCGGCATCCGAAAGGGTCTCGCGCTTCCGCGCATCGTCCCGTACTTGCAGTATTCAGCGCCCGCGACATGGTCCCCGCCGACGCCCCGTTGCTGCCATCTTACGAGTACGACGAATGACGCCTGTGTTTCACGATATTCGTGCGCTCATCTTCGATTTTGACGGCACGTTGATCGACGCGTCCATACCGATCTGCCGCTCGTTCAACGCGGCGCTCGAACGTTTCGGAGCGGAACCCGTGGAGGAAGTTGAGATCCGTAAACTCATCGGAAAGCCGCTGCGCGAGATGTTTCCCGCCGTCGTTCCGTCCATCGGCCCGGACGAGATCGAGCAGCTCATCGACTATTATCGGGAATCCTTCCGGCCTATGGCCGCGGCGCTTTCGCGGCCCATGCCGGGACTCAAAGCCATGCTGGCGCACTTTCATCCGAACACCAAACTCGGCATTGCCACGTCGCGCATGTCCGACGGGGCCCAGATTATTCTCGGCGCCTTGCAGGTCCTCGACCAATTCGATGTAGTGATCGGCCTGCAGGACGTTGACAACGCCAAACCGCACCCTGAACCCGTTTTGAAGGCCTTGGACGCTTTACAGACTGAACCAGCGCACGCAATCATGGTCGGCGACATACCCGCCGACATAGAGGCAGGCAAGCGCGCGGGCACACACACCGTGGGGATGGTCTCCGAGTTGTATCCCGCCGACCGGCTTCGGGCCGCGGGCGCGGACGCGATCATTCACGCCCTCGACGAACTGATCGAAATGGTGGACAGCTGATTAGTCCGGCGTCACGACCATCAGCCGATAATAGCGAATCATGCCGGGCGGCATTTGATCGCGAAGCCGAATCTCGCCGCCGTCGCCGCGAATGCGTTCGGCGCCTTCCAACGGTCTCCATTCCACACCCGTACGCCGACCATCGGCATAGATAACCGTATACAACTCGCCCGCTTCCGATTGCCAGCTCAATGTGGCGGTATCGCCCGACCGGGCTACAATCAGCGGCGCGTGTCTTCCTTCATCGCCCGCCCGAACGGGATCTCCGGCGGGCGTCGCACAACCGACCAGTAGCAGCGTAACAACCAAAACGGGCACGGACAGCGCGCGGGCGCTGTGTAATCCCGCGCATTTACTTGATATACTGCATTTCATCATCCGCGGGCGGCTCTTCGTGATCCGTATCCTCTTCGTCCGGCATGACGTCCTCGTCGTCCGTCCACTCCACGGCTTCCCGAACGGGGACCCCGTCCTCCACGGTCGGCGCCGGTTCAGGTTCGGGCGCCGGAACGGGTTCCGGCTCCAAGGGCTCCGCCGGTTCGGGCACCGGAACAATCGGTGTGACGGGCGGGTCATCGATCGTCCGGCGCGGCGCCGTTTGGCGGGCGCGCGTCATCTGGTCATACCATGAGATTTGTTCCTGTTCGGGCGTCACATCTTCGATATCCATGTTGTAACGGCTCGCGAACCAACGCCATTCGGAGCGATTGAATTCGAATAACCGGCCGAGCGAGTTCAACAACTCGTCGGTCTCCGTGGTATCAATGCTCATCAACAGGGGCCCCCAATCGGACGCATTAATCAATGGATCCGGCAGCAGGCGCTCGTCTCCGACCAGCACGATCCGGGCCGGGGGACGAATCAGGAAATATCCCCCCTCATAATCTTCCAAGGCCAAGGGCCGCCATTGATTGTCGGTCCATGCATGAAGTGTCAGCGGCTGTCGCGTGCCGTCGCCCCGATAGGAAACCAACGCTACCGGCCGCTTATTGACCATATCGAAGCCGACTTGGACCGTATTGATTCGCTCCGGAACGACCAACAATGTCTTCGCGGGAGGCGGCGGCGACATCGCCGAGGTCGTGCCAGCCATGCCAAGCACCAGCCCGACCAAGGCCAAAAAACTGCACAGTTTACGCATTTTCATAATCCGTCCCTTTCTGAATCCGTAAACGACGCTAACACCGCCCCGCATTCACTGCAAGACTCTTGATCAGCCATCCCTACACACGCTGCCTAGCAGCCCGTTGAAACACGTTTGTTGGACGTGCCATCCACCGCCTCACGGCGGCGGCTACGAAGAAAACTGCAATGTAGCCGCGCCCGTGAGGGCGTGGACTATGTGGCCATGAGTTTTTCAACGGGCTGCTAGTCGTTGCAGCCGATCTCAATCGCCCGCGGGTAAACCGAACCAAACGATGGGCCGAAACAGGCTTGGCCCATCTGGACAAAGCCCTTGCCCTGTTCAATTCATAGCCCCCTCGACCCTCGACAGCTTCACCAATTCAGCCCGGAAACGCATGGCCAATCCGACGATTTCCTCTGCGGGCAGGTAATCGCTCAGTTCAACTTCAATGGACCGATCAGTAACCGCCTGCGCGGCTTCCCTCAAAAATGAATAGAAGTCTTCCGGCGTCTTTCCCCTGAAGTATGCCGATTTCTTGACCCGTCTCGAGTAGTCGGGCTTGGCCAGTCGTTTCTCCAACGTGGGCACATCAGGACGTATGCCCATGCGTAGGTAGAACCAGATATCGTATAGATCCCTTATCAGGCGTCGCTCGTTCCACGCCGCCATCTTTTCCGCCAGCGCCACCGGATAATCCAGCACGCGAATGATCCTGGGCGGCCGGCCATAGGATTGAGCCAGATAACGATTGGATACCAAGCTCGTCTTAATATCACTCGCTGTCTTGATCTCAACCTGTACCGCTACTTCATTTCGCGACAATGCTATGCGAAGACACTTGGAATTGAAACTATGGGATATGTTGGCGCCCTCGATACGATGAAGCGCGGACAAGACCTCATCCGCAATATCCTTCTTGGAGGCAAAAGGAACAAAGACATAATCCACATCGTTCGTCAGTCGTTCGCAGCCCAACACCCGTAAGACCATGCCGCCGCGCAGCACCGCGTGCTTATCGAATCGCTCCGCAATCACATCCATCACTTCGACCAACAAGGCTTCGGTAGCATTCATGGCAAGCTCCATCGTGACTGGAAAAATGAGACGAACCGTTGATCATACGCCGAGAGATATTCACGGATGCGCGCCGGGTTCAAAAGGTCCAGATTCACGTCGCTCACCGGATCGAATGAGAACCGTCGGCCTTTGGAAAGAAAATAGCAGACGTCCAGAAAGGCCTTTTCCGGCGTGGCATAGAGGATGCCGTCACGAACCTCGTAACCGAAAAACAGCTCTTTTTTTACACTCAGATGTTCCACAACACCGATGGCGCAGCGATAGATTCTTGGCCGACCCACCTTGACCGCCTGAACACGACGTGCGGGTATGGAACCGATGACCAGCGCCTTGGCCAGCACGGTACCGGTGGAGATATACGACTGCCGGGCCAGCCGCTGGCTGATCGCGGCCAAGGAAGCGGAGGGCAAGACATAGACGCCACGTTTCACCTTGACGAGTACGCCATCGCGCACCAGCGCCTCCAGCTTCTTGAACACCGCCGCATCGCTGTACCGCGCAAACAACACCCGCACATCGGACAGGGTCAACACGCCATCTAACTCTTCCGCCAGTTTTCGGAGCAAATCGACATCATTGGCATTCATGGACGGTAACTATAATGTATTTATAGTTACCGTCAACATATATTCTCATTCTTCTGAACGATACCGAACCGAGTGTTCCGGGGGAATTTGGCTGTTCAACGCGACAGGTTCCGTTCGTCGCGTCGCGTCAAACGAAGCTGGTGCACCCGAGAGGATTCGAACCTCCACGGCCTTGCGGCCACAAGAACCTGAATCTTGCGTGTCTGCCAGTTCCACCACGGGTGCTTACCGACGGTGCAGCGCCATATGTAACATCGTCAGGCAACGACGTCAATTGTCGGGATCAAAGAGCAGCGGCGAAGAATCGTCGCTGGGGGATCTGCCCGCGCATGTCCGAATCAGCCGCTTATGGATCGTCCTGGAGGCTGGTGGTGGCGCCGTCTACGATCATGCGCCCGTCACGGCCGCGGGATAAGGAAACCCCGGGTTCATCGCTGGTATACGCGCGCCGTGTTACCACATTCCCGTTCGGGGAGACGACGTGGTGAAGGTAGCGGCCCGGACCGGATTGGTGCAGGACATTGATACGGTTGGACGCGTCCAGTTGCATGGTGATGCCTTGCGAGCGCAGGCTGCGCCCGAGATGAATAACGCCGTAACAAAGCCCCTGTTCCTGATCGTCGATTCGGAGAAAGAGATGTTCTCCGCGTTCCCGATTCAACGTGAGAAGCCGGTACAGGCGACGTCCGGACCCGTCCTCCGCCGCCGCGCCGGTTAACCGATCGATTTCCAGGCCCGGCACCACATCAAGATATATGTTGCCGGACATGAAGGTTTCTCCCGCCCAGTCCACACGCGCCCGAACGGTATAAGGCCCCGTCTGACGCAAATCATAGGACTGCGTAATATTGATCCGGCGCGTTACGGACTGATGCGCGGGGATCACCATCGGTTCCCCCAGTAGAAAGGGCGCCGTTTGTCGAATCGGGCGACCGGGCGACTGTTCAATGCTCAGCCACAGCCGCGCTCCGGGCCTGTCGTCGCGCAACGTAATGGTCTGGCCGGTATTGTTCGATACCCGTACGGTGGCAATGACCGGCTCATGCAAAACAGCGCGCTGCGGTTCAACACGACAGGAAACCTGTATCTGCGCCGCAACCGGTCTGATCAATGCCAGTGCCGTTATGAAGGAAAGGATGAGATATTTCATGATTTGTGCTCAGATAAGGAGATGATCGGTCAGCGGCCCACCGCCAGGCGGGACGCCACACGCTCCGGCAGGCCGGCATCGGCAATCTTCTTCTGCGTAATGCGGAAATCGTACGCCACGCGATGCAACTCTATTTCATTCTTCAACATGTCAAACGTAACATATGCGGCCCGGGGATCGCCGTCACGCGGCTGACCTACGCTTCCGGCGTTGATGAAGTATTTACGGCCCAGCATGATCTTGATCTTTGAATAGATGCCCACACGGACTCGGTCCGTCTTTTCGAAAGCCAACGGCACATGCGTATGCCCATAGAAACATAATCCCGTGGATTGATACGCAAAACTGGCGTCGGCTTCGAGCTTGTCGAAAACGTACCCCCACATCTCCGGGGTATCCAGTGTGCTATGTACGATTGTGAATGTTTCCACGCGGGATACATACTCGAGGCCGCGCAGGTACTGACGTTGCTCGTCGGATAACTGTTCGCGCGTCCATTTAACCACATCGGCCGCGATGGGGTGGAATCCGTTCAGATTGTCGTTTATGCCGCAATAATGGTCATGGTTCCCGCGCACAATGGGGCAATTGAGTTCCTGGATCCGTTCCAGGCACGCTACAGGATCGGCATTGTACCCCACCACGTCTCCGAGGCAGACGTAATGCGTGACCCCGCGCTTTTTCGCATCCGAGAGCACCGCATTTAACGCCTCCAGATTCGCGTGAATATCCCCTAGAATGGCATACTTCATTAAGAAATCCCGTCATCCGTAGCGAATTTCGAAGCGCTCGAATTCGCCGGTGGCTTCCGTCCAATTACGTTGTTCGTTGTGAATGCCCATCCCCAGATGCGACCGATATATCGCTGCGATAAACGCTTCAATCGCCGATGTTCGCCCTTCGGCCACAACCGATACTGTTCCATCCCATTCGTTTCGCACATAGCCGGTTATCCGGTGCCGGGCCGCGATGTCCACCGCCGTGAACCGGAATCCGACGCCCTGCACGCGGCCCTCGAAAACAAGCGTTACGCGCTGTTGTTTGTCCGCCATTTCCATATAGCCAAGCGCATTTAATCATGATCCCCCCGCAATTTCAATCAGAGAGGTTAAACCATTTAGCAGCCCGCTGAACATGGATATGCTATTCCGCCTGCAGACGCTCGACGACGTGCAAGTCGGCCCGCGAAAACGGGAACGAACGCAGTTCGGATATCGGCGTCCACCGGAAATCGGCGCACTGAATGGCGCGCGGCCGGCCTTTCCTGAGCGTCGCCCGGTAAACGTGCAGAGCAATGGTGAAATGGCTGTATGCGTGTCGCACGACCATTAATCGTTCGCCGACCCGAATATCAATGCCCATTTCCTCTTGCAACTCCCGCGCGACACATTGGGGCATGGTCTCGCCCGGTTCCCGGGTGCCGCCGGGAAACTCCCAGAGGCCGCCCAGCATGGATTGAGCGCGGCGCTGAGCGATCAAGACTTCGCCTTTCCGGTTCCGCACGACGGCGGCCCCGACCTCCTTGTGCGGTACGGCGCCGCGCGGCCGACGACGCGGATACTTTTCGGGTTCCCCCTTGCGGCGTGCGGCGCATACACCCGCAAGTGGACAGCGTTCGCATTTCGGTTTGCGCGGCGTACAAATGATGGCTCCCAGCTCCATCATGGCCTCGTTGAATGGTGCGGCACGTCCGGGAATGAGCAACGCATCGGCCCACGCCTGCAGGGCGCGCCGGGTTTCCGTACGATGGATATCTCCTTCATGAGCCGTAACCCGGCTCAGAACGCGGATGACATTTCCGTCAAGAACGGCATGGTCCCGGTTGAAGGCCAGACTCGCAATGGCGGCGGCCGTATAGGGGCCAATCCCGGGCAATGTCTTGAGTGTCTCATAGTCACGCGGAAATCGTCCGTGCCGTTCTTTAATGATCCGACGCGCCGTGCGATGCAGATTGCGGGCTCGGGCGTAATACCCCAAGCCTTCCCAGCACTTCAGGACCTCCTGCTCCGAAGCGGCGGCGAGCCGTTTGAGGGACGGGAATTGTTTCATGAAACGGCGAAAATACGGCTCGGCCTGATCTACGCGCGTTTGCTGGAGCATGAGCTCCGCGATCCACACCCGGTAGGCCGAGCGATTCGTGCGCCAAGGCAGCACCCGCTGATGCCGTTCGAACCAGGGCAAGAGCCGTCTCCGCACGGCCTTCCGCAAACGAGCCGCGTCGTTTCCGGCGCTCGGACACGCCACCTGCGTCATTCGGCTATACCGTTTTCAAGGGGCTCGTCCAACGGCTCGGTCAACGACGGCCGGCGTGGACGGGATTCCAGTTCCGCCGGCTCCAACGGCGTCGGCCCTACCACCGTCTTCAGCATGGTGTCCGCTTCCCATGCGTATCCGGACTTCTCGATATTGTAGTCGTAATCGATCACCGTATGCGTGTAACGCACCTCAAAACGATGCGAACCGAGTCTGCGCCCATCCCACCGCGGGAACATGACATCGCCTTCAATCGCCTCCCGCTTGCGCCGGATCCATTCCTCGGTGGTTCCCTCCTCCTCGTCCGGCGCCTCAAAGGAACGCACAAGCTCAACGGCGCCATCCACGCTATTCCACTCCGCCGCGTCTTGCAGCAGCGCGCGCTGCTCGTCGCGACCGAATTCGCGCGACTCAAAGTCCCGCAATTCCCCTTCGGACAGGGGCTCGCAGCCTGTCAACAAGTGCAACGCCATGCCGGCGCTGATGACGGTTGGAATATATCGACGCAATTGCATGGTTACTGAATTCCGCTTCTCGTCTTTCTCTCCGAACCCCCAGTCATACTGCCGCCTGAAAGAGGAACAACAAACGCCACAAGATCGAATCGGGCATGGCGACGCTTGCAGCACCGATTTCAGCCGGGTTTTGGGATAAGTGCTTGTTGACTGTATATTCCGCCCCGAGGGCTTTATCCAGTCTTTTTTATTTTGACCGCCTGCATGAATGATACTAGCCTATATTATACACCAATTCAGGGAGTTACAGGCATGACCGACAACGCTGAAAACAAAGAGAAAAAGGAACCTCCCAAAATCAATTTAGACGCATTGAGCGCGTCGCCTGAAACCGATGCGTCGAAGACGCCCGCGCCGAAGCCACCAGACGCTTCCAGCAAGCCGCCTGCCGAAACGGCCTCAACGGACAAATCCGATGAGAACGCCAAGTCGGAAGAAAAGCCCAAGATCAAGTTGTCGCTCGGATCACTGGACGACGTGAAGATGAAAGAGCCGGCCGGACAAGAGAAGAAAGAGGAAGAGAAACCTGCGGCCGATACAAAGGAAGACGCCTCATCCGAACAGCAGCCCCCCGCCGAAAAAGAGGAGGAAAAGCCCAAGATCAAGTTGTCCATGGCCCCGCCACCGGAGAGCAAGGCCAAATCGCCGGAAGCTGCGAAAGCGTCCGAACCAGCCAAACAGGATGCCGAAGGCAATGGGCCGGTTGCGAACGGCAAGCCTGCTGAACCGAAGTCCGACACGTCAAAGATATCGCTTTCCGACGCCCAGCCGCCGCCGAAATCAAGACCGCCCAAGGCGGACAAGCCGGACGCGCCGCAACAGGAAGTCAAGGCGACTGAAACCGCGCCATCGAGCGATGCGCAAGCGAAACCGCTGGCCGATGCTTCCAAGGAAAAGACCATTCGCTTGGACAACATCGAAGAAGAGTCGCTGGATGATCTGTATGAAGCGGCCCTGAATGCGACCCAACGCGTTATCCTGGACGAGCAACAACGCAAGAGCGAAACGGACCGCCAAAAGGTAGCCGACGAATCGCAGGCGTTGAAGAAGGCGGAGATCGCTGAATCCACCAAGAAATCGACCGCCCGGCTTGATCTACAGGAGATGCTTTCGGACGAGGACAAGAAGGAGCTGATGAAGCAGGAAACCATGCACATCAGCGCCGACGGTTCGCCACAAGACAAACCCAGCGGAACAATGAAGGTGGGAAGGCCCAAGGACGAGCCGGAAAAGAAATCCGCCGCCACGATACCGATCCCGTCCGACTACGATGAGGCGAAGAAGAGTGAAACGGCGCGGATCGACCTGCCCCGCGAAGTGACCTCGTCGACCCCGCCCACTCAGCGCAAGACCATTCGTATCAAGCGTCCCGACGCCGGTGGGGCCTCCGGTACGCGCCCGGCCATGACCGTGGCCAGACCGCCGGCCAAGAAGGGACAGGCGCCCGCGGAAGAATCGACCGAAGAAGGCGCCGGCGCGATCAAGCTCGACCGCGAAGAAGAAGCGCACCCGGCCTTCGCGGCGGTGGCGATCATTGCCGTACTGGTAAGCCTGGCCCTGCTATATGTCCTGGTGGCTACGCTCTCGCCGGCCATCCCATTCCCGGGAAGGTTGGTTTGATTCTGTACGCGCCCCCTGTAAGGTATGCCTGCATCCGGCGACCTATTACACGGCGCTATCAATGTGTACATCTAACGTTAAAGGAAACATATCATGGCAAGTGACAAGATCATACAAGTGAACGAATCGAACTGGAAAAGCGAAGTCCTTGAATCGTCTACGCCCGTTCTGGTGGATTTCTGGGCCGAATGGTGCGGTCCCTGCAAGGCGATTGCTCCGGTTCTCGACGAGCTCGCCGACGATCTGGGCGACAAGCTCAAGATCGCCAAGGTCAATGTGGACGAACGCCCGGAACTGGCCAACGAATTCGGGGTGCGCTCCATCCCCACCCTGCTGATCATCAAATCCGGCAACGTAGCCGAACAGCTTGTGGGCGCGATGAGCAAAGCCGCGCTGAAAGAAAAAGTCGAACCGCATTTGTAGGAGCGGCTATCCGGCGAGCGCCTGTTCCTGCGCCTGGATCAATTCCGTGCAGCCCTTGTCGGCCAAGGCGAGCATCGCGTCGAGTTGATCCCGGCGATACGGTTCGCCTTCCGCGGTGCCCTGCACCTCCACATAACGGCCTGAACCCGTGACGACGACGTTCATGTCCACTTCGGCGGCCAGATCCTCTTCATAACACAAATCAAGCATCGGCACGCCGTGCACCAGGCCGACGCTGACGGCCGCTACGGCTTCCTTGATCGGGTCCTCTTCCAGCGCGCCCTCCGCCAGCAGGCGATTGACCGCCTGACGCAAGGCGACGTACGCGCCGGTAATCGACGCGGTCCGGGTACCGCCATCTGCTTCGAGCACGTCACAGTCGATCCATACGGTACGCGGTCCGAGCGCTTTCAGATCGGTCACGGCGCGGAGCGATCGTCCGATAAGCCGTTGGATTTCCTGTGAACGCCCGCTGATCCTGCCCAAGGACGACTCGCGCGACGAACGGTCGCTTGTCGCGTACGGCAGCATGCTGTATTCGCCGGTCAACCAGCCGCCTTCAATCTTCTGAGCTTGCATCCAGCGCGGCACCTTCTGTTCCACCGACACCCCGCACAATACCGCCGTTCGTCCCACCCGTATCAGGGCCGACCCCTTCGCAGCCGGAGCGATATCCATTAGAAACGATACGCCGCGCAAGCCGTCCAAGCCCCGGCCATCCGGCCGTTGTGCGTCTGTTTTCGTGTTTTCCATATCCTGTACTCCCTTAATCATGTGCGCGAATTAATATGAACCCGATGGCTTCACCCGCAATAACCGGGAACCAGACGATCATGTCCGGGTGCAAATGCGGATGTCTCACGAGGGCGTCGGCGATAATGATGAAGAAATAGAAGATAAAGACCACGCCCAGGCTGATCCCTACACCAATGGAAGATTCCCGTCGGCGCGATTTCATGCCCAAAGGAATGCCGAGCAAGGTGAATGCAAAGCAGGAAAGGGACAGGGCAAGGCGCTCGTTGGCTTCCACCAGATAGCCCATGCGCACCCTCCGCAATTCCTCTTCCTTCAATTGCGGATAGAGTTCGCGCACGTTACGAATGGAATGGGTCAAATCAAGCAGGGTCATCGAAGATTTGGACTTGCGCACTTCGCCACTGCCGAACATATCCGAGAAGTCAAGGGGCACCGGATAATGCCGCGCATGAATCGTGCGCGTACGCGCTGGATCGTCGGGATGCTCGTCGTCCGGTTGATCGATGCGTACGTCGTACAAATCGATCAAGATCATATGCTCTTCCGGCATGCTCAAGCTGCCGGATTGGGCGCGCACGCTTCGGGTGACGCCTCCCGGACCGGTTTCGTACACAACGATATCCTTGACCTCGTCTTTATCTTTTCTTCCCACATAGATCATGAATCCGGGAAATTCGCGAACAAAGCGACCCTCTTCCAGGAGGCTGATGGGATCTTCCACCCCCACATTCGCAAGGGCCTTGCGGCGCGCGAAATGTGCGTTGGGCGCCACCGTGATATTCAGGTAGACACAAAGTGTCGAAAGGAGAATAGAAATGAAGATCACGGGCGATATGATCTGCCACATACTCAGCCCTGACGCCCGCATGGCCGTAATCTCTCCATCCACCGATAACCGCCCGAACAACAGCAGCACGGTCGTCATCGCGCTCATGGGAATGGAGAAGGTCAGGATATAGGGGATATTATACGTGAATGCGCGCAAGATCACCCAAGCGGACACCCCCCGCGCCACAAGATCGATGGCCCGGACAACGGCGCCAATGCACATGACAAAGGTGAAAATCAACAGGGTCATCACGAAAATGACCATGTAATCATGCAGGAGATATTTGTTGAGTATTCGCAAGGGTTTACCCCTGTTGCTGCTTCCGTTCAGCGGCCTCGACCGTGTTGTATAAGAGCATCGTAATCGTCATCGGCCCCACCCCTCCGGGCACGGGTGTGATCGCGGACACCTTGTCGAACACCCCGTCGAAGTCGACGTCACCTACCAAACGGTAGCCGCGCGGACGCGAGGCGTCGTCCACACGATTGACCCCCACGTCCACGACCACTGCCCCGTCTCGAACCATGTCTGCGGTGACGGTATGCGGGCGCCCGGCGGCGGCCACGATGATATCGGCTTGGCGCGTATGATGCGCAAGATCGCCCGTACCGGTGTGGCACAGGGTGACCGTCGCATTGCCCAGTTCATTTTTCAGTGTTAACAGATTGGCCAAAGGCCGGCCGACGATGTTGCTGCGCCCGATAATCACCACATGCCGACCGTTCGGGGACTGACCCGCGCGCTTCAACATCTGTAATACACCGTGCGGCGTGCAGGGCAGGAATGCGGGCAGACCCAGTATCATGCGACCGATATTTACCGGGTGAAAGCCGTCCACATCCTTGTCCGGATCGATCGCCGCAATGACCTCCGCCTCCATACGCGCATCGGGCAACGGCAACTGTACCAGGATTCCATGAATGTCCGGATCGCGATTATATCCCCGCACCGCGTCAAGGATCTCTTCGAGCGGCGCAGGCGCGTCCAGCCTGATTTCCTGCGAATGGATGCCCACATCTTGACAGGCCCGCTCCTTCGCGGTTACGTACGAGCGCGACGCCGGATCATCGCCCACCAGTACCACTCCCAAGCCGGGCATGACCCCCTTCTCCTTCAGCGGCGCCAACCTTTTCTTCAACTCTTCCCGCATTTCAGCGGCTATCACCTTTCCATCCATGATCTTTTCCGACATACACGCTCCCGTTTAATCCGTATGAATAGCCTTTGTCCGGTCCTTCAAGTGCCCCGCCCCGCGCTTATGCAGGACGGCCAACGCTTCGGCCACGATACTCAAGGATACCTGTTCCGGCCCTTCGCCTCCAAGATCCAATCCGACCGGGCCATAAAGGCGATCGCGCTCCGCTGGATCCGTTCGTTTCAGTATGTCGTCGCGGCGCTCGCGCGGCCCGAGCAAACCGATATACGGCGCTTCCGTCTGCAACAGACGATCGACCCATACAGCGTCATGGGCCAAGGCATGCGTTTTGACGACGACATACGTGTTCGCATTGACCAACAGTTCGTCCAACGCGTCTTCCGGACGCACCTGCATGCGCCGGGCGCCGTCGGGGAATCGGTCGGGCGCCAGATACGCCGAACGATGATCCGCCACGGTGACACGAAATCCGAGTTCGTGCGCGAAACGCGCCAGGGGCAGCGCGTCATCCCCCGCCCCACAGATCAGCAACGTCGGCGGCGGGTCCAGCCGTTCCGTAAACGTGGTCCCGCGCCATTCCGTGCGGACCTCGGCGGATTCCATGACGCTCAGTCGCCCGCGGGCATCGCCGTCGATTTCCGTGCGCAACGCAAACGGGCGATCCCCACCCAGCAAGGCGCATACCTCCTCAACGAATCCGGCGTGTTCGCGCGGCGTAATGCGTTGAACAAAAAGATCCACTTTCCCGTTACAACCCAAGCCCATGCCCCAGACCTTATCTTCCTCATCGCTCGTATCGTAATGGACGCGCCGCGCCGTTCCGTCCTGCAGGATCGCCAGCGCCGTTTCCCGCACATCCTGTTCGAGGCATCCTCCGCTCACGTTACCGATCATCCGGCCATCCGGTTCGATCAACAGTTTTGCGCCCGGCCGACGGTACGTGGACCCTTCGATACCGATAATCACGGCCAGGGCCGCGGATTCGCCGGCCGCCGTCAACGCGTGTAGCCGTTGATAAATCTCGTCTGTTTCCTGCCAATGTTTCATGCTCATCTCTCAGGCCTGTCCATTCATCGTAGCCCTCCTGCCAAACGCTGTCCAATATTCTTTGATTGCCCTCTTCTGTTGTGGGGCTTGACATTATTCGCCGCTTTTTGTCAGGGTCCGTGCGGGCATTGAACAATGTTCGATGCCCGTGAACATCGACTAACGAATTCCCAGGATGAGTCATGGATATAGCGTCTTTCAGAGAATTTTGGGATCTGGTCGTCACCGTTTGGCGCGAAGGCGTTTATGGGGTGGATATCTCACATATCCTGCTGGCCCTTCTTATCTTTTTAGTCTTCATCGCTATCCGCAACCTGTTTACCCGCTTCGTGCTCGGCGCCTTGAAACGGGGTGTGGCAAAGACGCAAACGGACGTGGACGATCGGATCGTTTCGGCGCTTTACGAACCCATCCGCTTTATTCCCGTTGTCATGGGCGTCTTTTTCGCTACCAGCGTGCTGGACATCGAGGATACCACCCGCGAATTCTTTTACCGGCTGAATCGGTCGCTGGTCGCCTTCACCATTTTCTGGGCGTTTTATCGGATGACCACGCCCTTGGGCTCCTTGCTCTATCGGGCGAACCGGGTACTCACCCGCGCTATGGCGGAATGGATCGTGAAAGCGGCCAAGATCGCCTTCGTTGTCCTGGGTGCGGCGACCATTCTCGAGTTGTGGGGTATCGCCGTCGGCCCCATCATCGCCGGGCTCGGCCTGTTCGGCGTAGCGGTGGCGTTGGGGGCGCAGGATCTATTCAAGAACTTGATTGCCGGACTGTTCGTGATTGGGGAACGCCGCTTTCAAGACGGGGACTGGATTCTGGTCGACGGCGTGGTCGAGGGCACGGTGACGGATATCGGATTTCGCACAACGACGGTCCGACGTTTTGACCGCGCACCCGTCTACGTTCCCAATGCCCGGCTTGCGGACAATGCCGTGACCAATTTCACTCGCATGAGTCATCGCCGCATTCGCTGGATGCTCGGGGTTGAGTACCGCACAACTCTCGAACAACTGAAACAGATCCGCGAGGGCATCGAGCGTTATATTCTGGAAAACGACGAATTCGCGAAGCCGACGGAAGTGCCCACCTTCGTTCGGATCGACTCCTTCAACGACAGTTCCATTGATATTCTTGTGTACTGTTTCACCCGAACCCGGGTCTGGGGCGAGTGGCTGGAAATCAAGGAACGGCTCGCCTATCGGATCAAGGAGATCGTCGAGGAAGCCGGCACCTCGTTTGCGTTCCCGAGCCGGTCGCTCTATCTCGAAACCCTACCGGACGCGCCGGAAGTGTTTCCCTTGTCGCCGCCCCCAAGAAAAAGCGCCTGAACCCCTTTCGGCGTCCAGGCGCTTTCTTCTATTTTCGGATGGATCCGTTCTTACGGCTTACGGCATCCAGCTATCAACTACTTGCTGGTTTTCCGCAATCCAGGATCGGACAGCCCGTTCCTCGCCCCCATCGGGCACGCCGTCCATGACGTCCATCAGCGAACCGATTTGCTCCGCATCGAACTTCATGTTTCCAAACAGCGCCGCCACTTCGGGGAACTCTTCGGAGAAACCAAGGCGCGCGGCCGAATGGACCAGCTCCGTGGCTCCGAAGTCGCCTTTCGGATCTTCCAGATATTTCAGATCATAGCGAGCAAACTTCCAGTGCGGCGACCAGCCGGTCACGACGATCCAATCGTCATTTTCGATCGCGCTCTGCAGTGCCGCCGTCATCGCCGCTTCACTCGAAGCTACCAATTCGTAATCCAAGCCATAGTTTTCGATGGCATTTTCCGAGGAGGCCATGATGCCGGCGCCGGCATCGATCCCGGTGATTCGGCCGTTGAACTGTTCGCGCGCGTCGTTCAGCTCTTCGATGCTGTCGATCGTGACGTAGTCCGGTACAACCAGCCCAATCCGGGCCTCGTCATACCACGTGCTGATCAGTTCGACCTGGTCACCGTAGCGATCGAAATACGCCTCATGCGTATGGGGCAGCCAGGTTTCGATCATGATATCCTGATTGCCCTGTGCGACGGACGAATAAATGGGCGCCACATCCGCCATGGTGGCTTCGACGTTGTAGCCCATGTCTTCCAGCAGCACGGTCGTCAGATGCGTGACAGCCACGCCTTCCGCCCAGTTTACATAGGCGAGACGAATCGTGTCACCCACATCCTCACGGGGAGGCTGGCCACATCCGGCCAATAACCCCACGCCAACTGCAGCGGCGCAAAGCAGCGCCAGCCATTTGGTATGGATCTTCTTCATTGCTATCTCCTTCTTTTTTGCGGCTGAACCGCCAAGTTCAGCCTTTCTGTTTACGAGCGCTCTTGGATCCGAGCGCATGAGTGATTCTATCCAAATACATGGCCAGAACGACAATGGCAATGCCGCTCTCAAAACCGAGACCAAGGCGCAGCTGTTGGACGCCGCGCACGACCTGGGCGCCGAGCCCGCCGGCGCCAATCAGGGCCGCGATAACGACCATCGACAAAGCCAACATAATCGTCTGGTTCACGCCCGCCAGGATGCTGGGCAAGGCCATCGGCAACTGGACCTTGAACAACTGCTGCATCGGCGTGCAGCCGAACGCATCCGATGCCTCCAACACATCGTGCGGCACCTGCTTCAGCCCGAGCGTGGTCAAGCGCACACAGGGCGGCATGGCGAACACGACGGTTGCCACCGCGCCCGGCACCTTCCCGATGGAAAAGAAGAACACTGCGGGAATCAGATAAACGAAGGCGGGCATGGTCTGCATAAAGTCCAGAATCGGACGCACCACGCGCTCTACGCTGTCGCGTCGGCCCGACCAGATCCCCACCGGAACCCCAACAAGAAGGGCGATGAAGGTCGCTACCAGCACCAGAGCCAGGGTTTGCATCGTACGTTCCCAAAGTCCCATCCCCATGATCAGCAGATAACCAATCACCGTGAATAGCGCCAGTCCGTATTTCCTCCACCCCGTGGCCCACCACGCCAGGCCCGCAAACACCGCGATCATCAGATAAGGATGCGGCAGGAAGAATATCATTTCAAAGAAATCGATCAGACTTTCGACCGTGTTCTCCACACCTTTGAAGAACACGGACCAGTTATCGGTCATCCAAGTGATTATCAATTCGAAATAGTGGCCTAATGGAATAGAAATCATGCTGCATCTCCTTCCGCGGATAACGCCGATAGGAGTGCGGCCCGTGTGACGATGCCGGCCAGTGTCCCGTCTTCCTTAAGCACCGGAATGGGCAGATTCGATCCGCTAGCCAACGGCACGACATCCCGCAGCACGGTGTTCATTTCGACCGTGGGAATTTCGCCCCGGATAATGGAGTCCAGCGAGCGACCGCCTTTCTTGGATTCCTTCACTGCGTCGTCGATCGTAACCAGACCGAGAAACTTGCGGTCCTGATCGACCACAAAAATCGAAGAATGATTTTCGTGCTCCATATTCCGGACGGCCTGATGCGGCCCGTCCTTGTGCGTGGAAACCGTCGGCGTCTTCTTCATGACGCTGGCGGCCGTAAGCACCTTGCTGCGATCCAC
The DNA here is from genome assembly GCA_007136425.1 of Kiritimatiellia bacterium. Classification (GTDB taxonomy): domain Bacteria; phylum Verrucomicrobiota; class Kiritimatiellia; order SLAD01; family SLAD01; genus SKZA01. Next base: position 41,466 of record SLGY01000011.1, on the reverse strand, counting down.
ATTCTCGACGAAGGCGCGCACATAATCCGTGGCCGGCTCCGTTAGAATGCCTTCCGGGGTGCCGATCTGGTCGATGCGCCCATCCTTCATAATGGCGATGCGATCGCCCAATTTGAGGGCTTCGTCCAGATCGTGGGTAATGAAGACCACGGTCTTGTGCAAGCGCGCCTGCAGCTCGATCAGCTCATCTTGCATCTGGTTGCGGATCAAGGGATCCAGCGCGCTGAATGCCTCGTCCATCAACAGGATTTCGGGATCGGTGGCCAGAGCGCGCGCCAGTCCTACGCGTTGTTGCATGCCGCCGCTGAGCTCGTTTACCGCGCTGTTTTCGTAGCCGTCAAGGCCTACGACCTGAACAGCTTGCATCGACTTCTCACGGCGGGCCTCCTCGCCCATCCCTTGAATTTCGAGGCCGAACCCGACGTTTTCCAACACATTCCGGTGCGGGAGCAGCCCGAAATGCTGGAACACCATGGAAAACTTCTTCCTACGCACCTCCCGCAATGCGTCCCGGTTCAAGCCGGATATATCCCCGCCATCCACATACACCTCCCCATAGGTCGGCTCGATCAGCCGATTCAGGAGGCGCAGCAGCGTGGACTTGCCGCTGCCCGACAACCCCATGATGACGAAGGTCTCCCGCTTATGCACCGAGAAACTTGCATCGACAACGGCGGGGACGCACCCGGTCTTCTTCAGAATCTCGGGCCGGGCGCTCCCCGCGTCCGCCATCTTCTTGGCTTCGGAGGTCCGGGCTCCGAATATCTTATAGAGAGCCCGGACCTCAATAACCGGTTTGTTATCCGTCATGAATTACTTCCCGCCTACCTTAGAAGTAGTAGCCGAAGTTGATGTTAAATCGGCCGTTCCACTTGTCATTCTGGTTGGCGCCGAAATCACCGACGGACGCAGCGGCGAACTCTCCGTCATCGCCGAAGCCGTAATCATCGCCCTTGTCGCCGACAAAATAGTTGCCGTCGGAGAGCGCGTAATCGACGTAGATGTACCAGCCGTCTTTGGCGATCGCCATGCCCGTCACGTTCAACTGGCTGTCATTGAAGCTCGAGCCGTTGAGATCGCCGTCTTTCAGGATCACGCTGTAATCGTTGTAGAACGTGATGGAATCGACCCAATCCGTTTCCGGCGTAATCGTGTAGGACACGGCTACGGACGGAATGATGCCTTCGCTGGCCACGGGCCATGCAAAGTCATAGGCGCCCATCACGATCAAATCGTTGTTGGGCCGCACACCATCCACTTCGTTGTAGTCGGTGTCGAACTTGTAGGACGAGAGTTGCAGCATCAGCCCCAACGGACCGAAAGTGCTCGAAGAATGCACGCTGAACGCGTACGCATCGGAGTTCGAGGCGCGATTATCCTGCGCGTTCAATTGCGACCACTGCGCCGATACACCGACATCGGTGTTGAGCTGTTCCAGCGAATAGATCACCCGGGCATTGACCTGATTTTCCTCTTCGTACACACCCGGAATGTCGGCTACGTCCTCGGGCACAATAGCGTAGGAATAACGCGAGCTTTCATCCGAGGCGCCACGCCCGTTCGGAATGTCAATGGCGTAGTAGCCCAGATCGAACGTCAGCTCGTCAAAAGAGCGCGTATAGGTCGCGCCGATTTTCATCATGTCCGACAAACCGACATAGTAATGCTGATCGAAGAACCAGCTGTTCGCCGGCCCGTATGGTCCTACACCGAAGGGAACCCGGGTATGGCCCACTACGAGACGACCGAAATCATCGGCTTCATACCCGACATAACCCGTGTGCAGGAAGTTGTATCCGGTATACCAGCGATATTCCACCGCCCCGATGAACTCGTCCTGCTGGAAGCCGAGGTTGATCCGGAACGTGTCCAGTTCGAAGTCACCTCCCTCACCGCCGCGCTGTGGCGCGCCGGAACCGTCTTTTTCGTAATCGCCCAAGACATAGTTGGCGCGCATGGCGCCCCCGATCGTCAGCGGACCGATTTCATGCCCGATCGCGTCGACTTCAGGAACTTGAACAAGGGCAAACAACGCAACCACCGCACTGATACCGACTGTCCGGCATTGTTTGTTAGACATCATTGCAATGTCTCCTTTCTTTTTTTGTTGGCACGACCCCGCACCACCCACAGGTGCAAGGCGTCTTTATTGTGGATTCAACCACTGTTCATGCATATAGCATAACCCCGATTGAACCCGGTGAATGATGTTATGATTGCAAACTGAGCCGATACGTCAACCATCTATTCGATATTTATTTCCCGGCGTCGGTATCATTGTTCGACGTCGCTTCGGCTATCGCTTCCGTTAAGCGATGTTCCTCGCGTACCGCTTGCAATTGTTTTTCAACGGACTCCTCGACATACAATTCCTGGTTCAACCCGACAAAAAGAGAATAGATTATCAGCAGCAACACGACGGTAAACGGAAGGCCCGTCGTGATAGCGGCCGTTTGAAGGGTCTGCAGACCTCCACCCAATAGGAGCACGGCGGCGACGAGGCCTTCCATGATGCACCAGAATACGCGCTGCGGCACCGGAGAATCGAGTTTGCCGCCCGACGTCAAATGGTCCACCACCAACGAGCCGGAATCGGACGAAGTCACGAAGAAGACCGTTACCAGGATAACGGCGATGATGGATAGCACGGATGAGATCGGGAAGTTCTCGAACATGGCGAACATGGCGGTGGCCACATTTTCATTTACCGCCGCCACGATATCCGCGATACCGGCGGTTTGCAGCGAGAGCGCGGCCCCGCCGAACACCGCCATCCAGATAAACGAGAGCAGCGTCGGAATCAACATCACGCCCAACACGAATTCGCGAACGCTGCGTCCTTTGGAAATACGCGCGATGAACATCCCCACGAAGGGCGACCAGGATATCCACCAGGCCCAATAGAATACGGTCCAGGCGCCCTGCCAGTTGGTATCGCTGAACGTTTCCGTCCACAGACTAAGCTGTGCAAAGTTGGCCAGGTAAAAGCCGGTACTCTGTGTGAACGCGCTGAAGATATAGACCGTGGGTCCTACGATCAGCACGAATAAGGCCAGGAGCGCGGCCAACCCCATATTCCATTCGCTCAGCCTCTTCACACCGTTGTCCAACCCCGCCATGACGGAAATCGTGGCCACGGCCGTAATGACGACAATCAGGGTCACCTGCATTTCAGGACTTATATTCAACCCGAACAGGTGGTTCAAACCGGCGTTGACCTGCTGAACCCCGAGCCCCAGTGAAGTGGCCAACCCCATCAACGTAGCCAGTACGGAAAGAATATCGATAATATTGCCCCACACTCCGTGAATCCGGTTGCCGAGCAGCGGATAAAAGATCGAACGAATCGTCAGGGGCAACCCCCGGTTATAGGCGAAAAAGGCCAGCCCCAAAGCCACGACGGCGTAAATGGCCCAGGGATGCAGCCCCCAATGAAAGAAGGTCACCCCCATGGCCGCCTGAGCCGCTTCCGCGGTATGCGCCTCAAGACCCGTGAACATCGGCGAAGGCGCGTCGTAATGGAACATGGGCTCCCCCACAGCCCAGAACATCAGCCCGATGCCCATACCTGCGCTCAAAAGCATGGCATACCAAGCCGGAGTCGAAAATTCCGGCTGGGCCTTCTGCCCGCCGATCCGAATCCGACCGAAACGGCTGAAGGCGAAGAACAGCGCCGCCAAGATAAAGACGTTCGCGGACAGAATGAAGAACCACCCGAAACTGCTGGAAATCCATCCCAACGCCGTTGAACTCAGCTCGGCCGCCTGCGTCTGGAACATGAGCGTTAGGGCAATGAAGATAGCCAACACAATCGCCGACACAAACGTCACATGGGGATGAATATCGAAGCCAAACCCGCTCCAGTTATCTTCGCCGGGCTCTTTGGCGTCCGCGTCATCAAAGAATGTCGCCGTCGGACGAATCTGCAAACCGCGGAATTTTTCCCGCTGTTTGATGGCTTTCTCCCGGGCGGCCTTCTCCGCCTGTCTCAGTTTTTTGGCTAGCGTACGCTTGGAAACCGCGTCTTTCGGGTCGACTTCATGACTCATACTCAATACCCCTTTGAATCTATATTTTGTATAAGAGAGCGTGTATGTAAGAGATTATCCGGCGCAAAGGCAAGTGACAATATGGCGCAGGGTGTATCTCTTATCAGAGAATCCCCCATTGCTTGTAGGACGCGCACCCCGATATACATCTTGCGTGCGGGCGATATGATCACTATTGAATGAAGACTTGATTTGACCTGCTTGCATCGGAGGGAGTCACATGAACAACGCAACATCGATCACGGGAACCAACGCGGCGCATCATCCCGCCGTCCTTCTTTCGAACCGACATCTGTTGCCGGAAGGCAGCGAACAAACGGATGAAGTCCGCGAATTAGTGATCGAAGTCCAGGAACCCTCATTTACGTGCGAAGTGGGACAAAGCATCGGGGTGCTGGCGCCCTTGCATTCGGCGTCGCCGGAACGATGGCATTTGCGCTGGTACAGCATTGCGGACATGCCAAGCAAGAGCGAGAGCGGAAATCCATGCTTTACGATCTGTGTCCGGCGTCACGTGCAAAAACATCCGGATACCGGCGTCATCTATAAAGGGATCGCTTCAAATTATCTCTGTGATCTGACACCGAACGAACCGCTGCGCATCACGGGACCTTACGGCATTCCCTTCGAAATCCCGGTGGAAAAGGATGCCACGCTTATCTTGATCGGTGCGGGCCCCGGCATTGCGCCGTTTCGCGCGTTTCTGAAGAAGTTGCACCGGGACGTGCCCGACTGGGAAGGGGTTGTCCGCGTCTTTTACGGCACACGCAACGGATTGGATGTCCTGTACACCAACGACCCGAAAGAGGACGTGCTGCTATACTTCGACTCGGAGACGTTCGACGCGCTCAAGGCCTTGAGTCCCCCGCCGAACTGGGCGGATCCGATCGCCTGGGACGGCGCCTATTCCGAGCGGGGCAATGAATTGCTCGAATTACTCGACAAACGGAAGACCTACGTCTATGTCGCCGGCCTCCAAGCCATCGGACAGCATCTTGACGAGATGTTCAGTACGCTGACGGGTAGCCCCCAGAAGTGGCAGGAGCTCAAGAAACGCTTGAGGGATGAAAAACGCTGGGTCGAGTTGTTGTATTAGTACGCCGACATAATTTGAATTGAACACGCCCTTACTCTATTGCAGGGGCTGCCAGGCTGCCATAGCCCCCCCTTAAAGGCGTTCAGCGTTTCCCCGATACCCACAAGGGGCGCACCCCCGATTGTTTTGTCGTAATCGCTTCGTTAGTGTGCTGATACTGATGGCAATTCGATTTAATGCAGTTCAACAAGGGGGATGATGGCTCTGCTCGAACAGGTTACACCGGCCGTAATCTTCATGGTCGCCCTGGGCGCGGTTCTCGCGATCGTGATCGCCCTTGCCGTGCGCAAATTATATGTGCATGAAGACCCCCGTATCGACGAGGTAGAAGAGATGTTGCCGGCGGCCAATTGCGGCGCGTGCGGCTATCCGGGCTGTCGCGCTTTTGCCGAAGCGACCGTCAAGGGCGAGGCGCCCCCCTCGAAATGCACGGTCAATTCTCCCGAGGCCAATCAGGAGATCGCGGACTTTCTCGGTGTTGCACTAGGGCAGCAGGAGAAGGTCGTTGCACGACTGGCCTGTGCGGGCGGAACGCATGTGGCCAAGATGCGCGCGCGTTATGCGGGCGTGGATTCCTGCCGGGCCGCCGTTGCAGCGGGCGGCGGCGGGAAGGCGTGCGCATGGGGTTGTCTGGGACTCGGCGATTGCGACGAGTCCTGCACGTTTGACGCCATCTACATGAACGAGTTCGGGCTGCCCGTGGTGATCGAAGACAAATGCACGGCGTGCAACGACTGTGTCATCGCCTGTCCCCTGGACCTTTTCAGCCTGCACCCGGTAAGCCACAAGCTCTGGGTAGCCTGCAAGAACCTGCAAGAAGGCGATGCGGCTCTGGAAGAATGCGAAGTGGCGTGCAACGCCTGCGGTCGGTGCGCAATGGATTTGCCGGACGTCATCCGCATGGAAAACAATCTTGCCGTTGTCGATTATTCCAAGAACGACATGGCTTCTCCGGTCGCCATCGAACGTTGTCCCACCGGCGCGATTGTCTGGCTGGAAAAGGACCGGGTCATCAAGGGCGCGGCGGCGAAGAAGATCGTGCGGAAAACGCCACTGCCGATTGAAGGGGAGTAAGAGAGTGTTCAGTATTCAGTTTTCAGTATTCAGTGTTCAGGGGGAAGAGGGGCGTGAGCAACAATCTGAACAATGGAACTACGGACGATGAAAAGGACTTAGAGTCGACACGAAAAGATAAAGAAGGAAACGCATCATGAGCGCAAAGACCGAAAAACCGAAATATCCCGGCACACTGGACGCACTGGACGGCAACACCGCGGTGATCATGTGCGAACGCGAATCGAGCGACGCGGCGGGCGCCTACCCCATCACGCCCTCCACGCAGATGGGCGAATACTGGGCGGAAGCCACGGCGGCGGGGCACATCAACATCTCCGGCCGTCCCCTGATCTTCTTCGAACCGGAAGGCGAGCATGCGGCGGCCGCCGTCACGGCCGGCATGTCCATGAGCGGATTGCGCGCATCGAATTTCTCGTCCGGCCAGGGGATCGCCTACATGCACGAATCCCTGTACCCGGCCGTCGGAAAGCGGCTCCCCTACATTCTGAATATCGGTTGTCGCGCCATCACGAAATCCACCTTGAACGTCCATGCGGGACACGACGATTACCATCTGATGGACGACACCGGATTCTTTCAGGTCATGGCCAAAGACGCACAACAGGCGGCCGACCTGAACATCATCGCCCGGAAGATCGCCGAACTGTCTTTGACCCCGGGCGCCGTGGGACAGGACGGCTTCTTGACCACGCACCTCATTGAGACCATGCGCGTACCGGAACGCGAATTGATTGCGGAATATCTCGGCTATCCCGACGATATCATCGACACCCCGACACCCGGCCAGCAACTGATGTACGGCAAGACGCGCCGGCGCATTCCGATTCTCTGGGATGTCGACAACGCCGTCCTGGCCGGTTGCGTTCAGAATCAGGACGCGTACATGCAATCGGTCGCCGCCCAGCGCCCATATTTCTTCGAGCATATCCGGGATATCGCGGAACAATGCATGGCGGAGTATTCCGCGTTGACGGGCCGCGCTTACGAACGCGTTTCCACCTATCGCTGCGATGATGCGGAATATCTGATCCTCGGCATGGGCAGCCTCATCGGGACGGCCGAGGCCGTCACTGACTATCTTCGCGATACGCGTGGCCTCAAGGTAGGCGTCGTGAACATGACGATGTATCGTCCGTTCCCCGGGGACCTGATCACCGCCCTGCTGAAAGGGCGCAAGGGCGTGACGGTCCTTGAACGAACCGATCAGCCGTTGTCCGAAGATCTCCCGCTGGTGCGCGAAATCCGCTCCGCCATCATGAAGAGCATCGAGAACGGTATGGACTCGGGCAAGAACGGTGTCCCCTACCCGCGTTATGCCGCGTATAAGAAGGCGCAGGACAATCCGCGCCTCTATTCCGGCTGCTTCGGCATGGGCAGTCGCGACCTGCAACCGGAAGGGATTGTCGGTGCGGTGGAGAACATGGTCGAAAAAGGGGATCGCAAGAAGTTCTTTTATCTTTCCATCGATTTCCTGCACGAAAAGCCTTTCACGCCGAAACAGGAGATCTATCAGCAGGAAATCCGCGAGCTGTATCCCAACATTCAGGATCTGGCCGTGAAAGGCAGCGAAAACCCGAATCTTCTGCCCGACGGGTCCATCACCGTCCGCATGCATTCCGTCGGCGGTTGGGGCGCCATCACCACCGGCAAGAACCTCGCCATGACGCTGTATGATCTGCTCGGTTACGATATCAAGGCGAACCCCAAATACGGGTCGGAAAAGAAAGGCCAGCCCACGACCTATTACCTTTCCGCGGCGCCGGAACCCATCCGGATCAACTGCGAATACAATTATGTGGACGTAGTGCTATCGCCCGATCCGAACGTGTTCAGCCATTCCAATCCCTTGTTCGGCCTGAAGGAAGGCGGCGTATTCATTATACAAAGCGACCTGCAATCGGCGGACGCGGTCTGGAAGACGATCCCGCCGACCAAACAGAAATTCATCATCGACAACAACATCCGCGTATTCTTTCTCGATGCGTTCAAGATTGCGCGCGATGAGGCCACCGATCCCGAGCTGCAATTGCGCATGCAAGGGATCGCGTTCCAAGGCGCCTTCTTCGCCACCTCGCCGGTCATGGAACAGGCGAAATTGACGGAAGAGAAGCTGTTCAACGCCATACGGGAACAAATTGAGAGTAAATTTGGGAGCAAAGGCGCGCGGGTCGTGGAAGACAATCTTCGCGTGGTCCGGCGCGGCTTCGACGAGATCACCGAGATCACCGATAAACAGATCGCCAAAGACCCGAACCAGGACCTGAAGCAGGGATCGAACCTGCCCATGATGCTTAAACGCATGCCGGCAAGCGAAGATCGCAAGACGGATATTCATCGGTTCTGGGAACAGACGGGTTCCTTCTATCTCGGCGGCCGTCCGAATGATAACCTGGCCGATCCGTTTAATGCGATGAGCCTGATTCCGGCAAACACGGGCGTCTACCGGGATATGACGCAGATCCGGTTTCAGCATCCCGTCTGGATCCCCGAAAACTGTACCGCCTGCAGCGACTGTTTCACGGTATGTCCGGACAGCGCTATCCCCGGAATTGCGTGCAGCGTGAACGACGCGTTCAGCACCACCATTAAGCGGGTCGAAAAGGCGGGCCACGAAGTGAAACACCTGCGCCGCGCCGTCCGGACGGTGGAAAAGAAACTACGCGCCTCGACCGAAGGCGCAAACGGCAATGCCGTGGATGTGGGACCTTTGCTTGACCAAGCCATAACCGCAACGATCGAGGAGGCGCCGGACACGGATCGCCAGGCGATCGAAACGGAATTCGGCTGGTTCCGCGAATCCATGGGCGGATTCAAATTCGCCCTGACCAAGCCGTACTATAACCAGAAGGAAAAACAGCAGAAAGGCACGGGCGGCCTCTACGCCATTACGGTCAACCCCTATACCTGCAAGGGCTGTATGTTGTGCATCGACGTCTGTGACGACGACGCGCTGCGCCCCGTCGACCAGACGGCCGAAAGTATTGAGGAACTGCGGCGAGAATGGGATTACTGGATGGACCTGCCCAGCACCCCGCCCGAGTACATTCGCATCGACGATATCGACGAGAAGATCGGCGCGCTGGAAACCCTTTTGATGGACAAGACCGCCTATCAATCCATGGTCTGCGGCGACGGGGCCTGCACCGGGTGCGGCGAAAAATCCGTACTGCATATTTTCACGGCGACGGTCACCACGATGATGCAACGGCGCGTGAAGAAACACGTCGAACACATCACGGACCTCATCGAGCGCCTGGAACGCCATATCAAGATGAAACTCGCCGACACGGTGGACATCAGCGATTCTTCGCGTATGCAACAGGTCCTGGAAGCGCACCGCAAAGGCGATCTCAAACTCGCCGAACTGGCGGGCGCCCTGGAAGAAGGCAAGGCGGGCACACCGCTTGACCAGGACTGGCTGGCGTCGGTCTCCGGGTTATTACAAAAGCTAAAAGACCTGAAATGGAATTACGAAGTCGGCGCCACCAACAACGGTCGCGCCAATATGGGATTCACGAACGCCACGGGTTGTTCCTCGGTGTACGGTTCGTCGTTTCCATACAATCCCTATCCCTTCCCTTGGACGAATCACCTTTTCCAGGACGCGCCGTCCGTGGCTATCGGGGTCTTCGAGGGGCATATGGTCAAGATGGCGGACGGGTTCAAGGCCATACGCATGGCGGAAGCAGAACTCGAGGGCGACGGAAAGATGGAGAAAGTGCGGGAATCCCTGACGTACTTCAACTGGAATGATTTCACCGACGAGGAATTCCGGCTCTGTCCCCCGGTTGTCGCCGTGGGCGGCGACGGGGCGATGTACGACATCGGCTTCCAGAACCTTTCCCGGGCGTTGATGTCGGGACGGCCCGTGAAGATCCTCGTGCTGGACACCCAGGTCTATTCGAACACCGGCGGGCAAGCCTGTACGTCGGGCTTTATCGGTCAGGTATCGGACATGGCGCCGTACGGCAAGGCCTGGCACGGCAAGACGGAAACCCGCAAGGAGATCAGCCTGATCGGGGCGGCACATCGCACGGCTTTCATTCATCAGGCCAATCTTGCGAATTATACCCACATGATCGAGGGCTTCATCGACGGCATCAACAGTCGCCGGCCCGCCCTGTTCAACGTGTACTCCGTGTGTCAACCGGAACACGCCGTGGGCGACGATGCGTCCTTTGCGCGCAGCAAGATGGCGCTGGAATCGCGGGCCTATCCGATACTCCGTTTCGATCCCGACGCAGGCGAAACCTGGGAAGACAGTCTCGATCTCGAAGGCAATCCGGCGATCGACGACGATTGGCCGGTATATACACTGAATTACGAGGACGAGGACGGAAACGCGCAACACATGGAACTGCCCATGACGTTCGCCGATTTCGCCGTCGGCGAAGGCCGATTCCGGAAACATTTCCGCGTGGCGCCGCAGGACACGTGGAATGAGAATATGGTGCCGATAGCCGAATTCGTCGAGATGCCGGAAGACGAACGGGAAGGCCTGTTCCCTTATGTCTGGGGGGTCAACAAGAAGAACCGACTCATCCGCGTGCTCGTAGCCGAAGAACTGGTGCGCGCAACCGAAGAGCGGCGCGATTTCTGGCGCACTATCAAGTCCTTGGCGGGCCTGATGCAGAAAGTTGATCCCGATCAAATCGCCAAACAGGTCCGTGCCGAGACGGCCCAGAAATTGGCATCCGGTCTCATGGCCATGCTGGGCGGGGAAAGCGACGCGGGCGCGTTGAAAGATCTCGTCTCCGCGCCGACCGGCGACGGAGCCGCACCTGCAGGAGGGCCGGAGGGAAAAGCGCCTGAGGCGGGTTACGAACCCGTCTGGATCGATCGGAACGAATGCACGTCGTGCGACGAATGCGTGAACATCAACCCGAAGATCTTTGCGTACGACGACGAGAAAAAGGCGTACGTGAAGGATCCCAAGGGCGGTCCGTTCAAAGACATTGTGCGGTCGGCGGAAAAATGCACGGGACAATGCATTCATCCCGGCACACCGCCGGACCCGAACGAGAAGAACCTCGATAAACTGATCAAACGGGCGGAGAAGTTCCAGTAGGAGGCGTGTTCAGTGTTCGGTTCAACTACAACACGGAAAGGGCTGTAACGGGATCGCCATAACCATGTCCGCCATCACACATGCCATTCCCCCATTCCTCCGCGGCGGCACGTTCGCGCACGGTGTGCATCCGGAAGAGAACAAACATTATACCGCGGGGAAACCGATTCAACGGTTTCCTTTTCCGCGGGAACTGAACTTGCTGCTCTCACAGCATGCGGGGAAACCATCCGTCCCCCTGGTGTATCCGGGACAGGAAGTCGTCCGCGGCGAACCGATCGCCCGGGCCGATGGGTTCATGTCCGTGCCGTTGCATGCCCCCGCCACTGGAGTAATCAAAAAGATTGAACTGATCCCGACAGCCAAGGGTCCGCGCAAACCCGCGATCATCCTCGCCGTGCATCCGGGCGAATCACAGGAAATGCGATACGGAGCGCCGCGCGACATCGACACTATGTCCCCCGAGGATATTATTCGGGCGGTGCAGGACGCCGGGTTGGTGGGCCTTGGCGGCGCGGCGTTTCCCACTCACGTAAAGCTGTCGCCGCCCCCCGAACACAATGTGGACACGATTCTCATCAACGGCTGCGAATGCGAGCCCTATCTGACAACGGACCACCGGCTGATGATCGAACAACCGGAACAACTGGTGAAGGGCACGCAGATTCTCATGCGCGCCATGCAAGCCGAACGGGCCATCATCGGTACGGAAGACAACAAGCAGGACGCCGCGGAAGCGATTCGCCGCGTCTTGCCGAAGGACGGCTCTATCACCGTGAAAGTCGTGCCCACCAAATACCCACAAGGCGCGGAAAAGATGCTCGCCAAGGCGCTGGTCAATCGCGAGATCCCGTCCGGCGGCTATCCTTCCGCCGTCGGTCTGGGCGTGTATAACGTGGCGACAACCGTCCAGATCGGCGCCCTGCTACCTTGGCAACGCGGCGTGATCGAACGCGTCGTCACGGTTACAGGCCCCGGCATCGAAAAACCCGGGAATTATCTCGTGGCCATCGGGACCCCCCTGCGTTTCATCCTCGAACGACTCGGCTTTCGCGGGTCTTCCCAATACCTGATCACGGGCGGCCCCATGATGGGCGAAACCGTCTCCTCCCTGGATGTGCCCATTACCAAAGGTTGCGGCGGTTTTCTGGTGTTGCGTCCGGAAGACGTACAGGAACAGAGCATTCCGCAAGTCTATCCCTGCATCAGTTGCGGTAAATGCGTGGAAGCCTGCCCGCTGTACCTGAATCCCTGCCAACTCGGTAAACTCGCGGTCAAGCGACGCTATGAGGAAATGGAAGACTACCATCTGTTCGACTGTTTTGAATGCGGCTGTTGCAGTTATGTCTGTCCGGCGGGCATACCGCTCGTCCAATACTTTCGCGTGTCCAAAGCCATGAACCGCGACCTCAAATCGAAGGCGGCGGAAAAATGACGGCGCCCCGTACCAAAGCCGAATTGCGTTCATCGCCGCATCTACACAAACCGATGTCGGTGGACATGATCATGCGCCATGTCGTATATGCGTTGCTGCCCGTATGCGCGTATGCCGTGTATCAATTCGGAATCAGCGCCTTGGCCCTGCTCGCCGTGTGCACGCTCGTCTGCGTCGGCACGGAACATCTTTTCTGCCGTCTGGCGGGACGCGCCAGCACGATCAATGATTGGAGCGCGGTCATCACGGGGCTCCTGCTGGCTTTGACCCTGCCGCCATCGTTTCCCCTCTGGATGGCGGCGGTGGCGAGTTTCTTCGGCATGGCGGTCGGCAAGATGTTTTTCGGCGGGCTGGGCTATAATGTCATGAACCCCGCCCTGGTCGGGCGCGCCTTCGCGCAGGCCGCGTTTACCGTGCCCATGACGACCTGGACCCCCGCACTGGCGCCCGGCCGCTTCACGGAATTTATTCCTTCCACGCTGACCCCGCCCTTTCTCGTACCCACTCCGGTCGATGAGTGGATCGCACGTGTTGCGACCGAAGGTTTCACCGGCGCCACCCCGTTGGCCTTGATGAAATTCGAACAGACATCCACCGACACGCTGCAACTGCTTACGGGAACGGTGTCCGGATCGGCGGGGGAAACCTCGGCGCTGCTCATCCTTCTCTGCGGACTCTATCTCATTGCGCGCAAGATGATGGACTGGCGGATTACGGCCGGGGTCCTAGGATCGGCGGCCGCGGTGTCCGGCCTCTTCTATCTGATCCGACCCGAAATCTATCCCGATCCCCTCTTTACGCTCTTTTCCGGCGGCCTGATGCTCGGCGCCGTGTTCATGGCCACCGACATGGTGGCGTCGCCGGAAACAAGTAAAGGCGTCTGGATCTACGGCGCGCTGATCGGCGTATTGACGGTCATCATCCGGCTCTTCGGCGGTCTGAACGAAGGCGTGATGTACGCCATCCTGCTCGGTAACGCCATGTCGCCCCTGATCAGTCGCGTCACGCAACCGCGCCGCTACGGCGCCGTGAAAAAGGAGAAGGCCCCCGCATGAGTACGGACGCCACCATAGCGCCCGCGTCGGCCATGCCTTCCAGCGGACGGTTGATCGCCACCTTGGCCGTGATCGCCATGCTATCCGGTTTCTTCGTAGTCCTCGTCTATCAGGCAACCCTCGAACGGATTATTCTCAATCACAGGGAATATCTGGAAAATGCCGTATTCGAGGTCCTGCCCGGCGCCAGCCACCGTGTCAATTATCTACTCACGGACGAGGGCCTCGAACGACTCGCTGACGAAGACGTCGGCGACGCCAATGTGTTCGCCGGTTACGATGAGGATGACCAACTCATCGGATTCGCCATGCAGGCGTCGGCGCGCGGGTATGCCGATGTCGTGCGTGTGCTGTACGGTTATGATCCCGGCCGGGAATGCATCATCGGATTCATCGTTTTGCAAAGCTCCGAAACACCGGGCCTCGGAGACAAAATTGAAACGGACCCCGACTTTCTCGCTAATTTCGATTGTCTGGACGTTAGTCTGAACGAAGAAGGCACGGCCTTGAAGCATGACATCGTGACCGTCCCGCCCGGCACCAAAACCGAAGACTGGCAGATCGACGGGATTACCGGCGCGACGGTAACCGCGACAGCCGTCGCCCGTGCGCTGCGCGAAAGCGCCAACGAAATGATCCCGCGCCTGCTACGTCATCTTGAGCAACTGACCGATCCCTCGCCCGAGACCACCGGAAAGGAGGTCTCCTGATGCCGCGCGACGCGAAACAATTGTCGCCACCGACGATGGACACCTTGAAGGAAGGCGTCTGGAAAGAGAATCCGGTCTTCATTGCGTTGCTGGGCCTCTGCCCCGCCTTGGCGGTGAGCAACACCGCGCTTAACGCACTGGCGATGGGACTCGCAAGCACGGTCGTGCTCCTTGGTTCAACCACGCTCATCTCGGTCCTGCGCCACCTGATTCCCAAACAGGTGCGTATCGCGTCCTATATCATCATCATCGCCACTTTCGTCACGATCGTTGACTACACGATCCATGCCTTGAGCCTTGAACTGTATAATGCGCTGGGCGCATTCATTCAGTTGATCGTCGTCAACTGCATGATCCTCGGCCGGGCCGAGGCCTACGCATCCAAGAATCGGGTCATCACGACGATCATCAATTCGATCGGAATGGGCGCCGGGTTTACGCTCGCCCTCTTCCTGGTCGGCGCCATACGCGAGATACTCGGCTTCGGCACGTTTTTCGGCATCCCGCTTTTCGGCCCGGATTTCCAGCCTTGGGCCGTATTCATTCTGCCGCCGGGCGGATTCATTGTGCTTTCGCTCTGGCTGGTCCTGTTCGCCGCAATACGGCGCCGCAAGGAACAACGAAAGGAGGTCGCGCATGTCGCCTGAATCACCCGCCTTTCTGTTCCTGCACGCGTTCCTGATCAACAACTTCGTGCTGGCGCTATTTCTCGGACTGTGCCCGTTTCTCGGCGTCTCCGCCAAGATCAAGACCGCTGTGCCCATGGGTTTGGCCGTGATCTTCGTCATGCTCGTCGCTTCCCTCTGCGCCTATGGCATCAACATCCTGCTGGTACACTTTGAAATTGAGTATCTGCGGCTCATTTGCTATATTGCCGTCATTGCGTCCGCCGTACAATTGGTTGAAATGACGGTCAAGAAACTCAGTCCCACGCTGTTCCGAATGCTGGGCATCTATCTGCCGCTCATTACGACCAACTGCGCCATCCTCGGCATGGCCTTGTTCCAGACTTTCAATGAATACAACTTCGTGCAAAGCCTCGCCTACAGCCTCGGCGCGGGAGCGGGCTTCATGCTGGCACTCGTGCTCATGGCGGGTCTGCGCGAGAAACTCGAATTGGCCTCCGTGCCCGACGCCTGTACCAGCGCGGCCATCTCCTTCATGCTCGCCGGCTTGCTGTCGTTGGCCTTCATGGGGTTTGCGGGGTTGGGAGGATAAATGAGCACGTACCTGATCGCCATGACCCTGATATTACTGGTAATGTCCGGTTGGATTGGCGTACAACGCCTTGCGAGACGCTTTGCCGCGCGCCACCCGGAATTCGGCCCGGCCCGGGAATGCTTCGGCTGCGGCTTGGGCTGTGCGTGCGAGGAGAAGGACACCACGGATTTCGCAGCGCGGCATAGCCGCAACCCAAGAAGTCTTACCACGGAGGGCACTGAGGATCACGGAGGTAAGACATGATGGAATTATATCCCCTCCGCCTGCTCCGTGTCCTCCAGCGCAGCGGGTGGTGGAAATAGCAGTTTCTAAGTGAAGCAAAAAAACCTAATACCTGAAACCTGACCAAGAACAGGAGAACGACCATGAAAGTCACCGAATACGATATCAGCAATCCCTACGAAGCCACCGTGGAAAGCAACGAACGGATCACGCCCGCGAATGCGGACGAAGTGCGCCATCTCGTATTGAGCATTCAGGATGCGACTTTCAATTATGTGGAAGGGCAAAGCATCGGCGTCCTCGCCCCGCCGGGCGAAGACTTCGGCAATGAACATCACCTGCGCCTCTACTCTATTGCCAACTCACGCACGGGCGAGGACGGCGATTTGGCGGAAATCGCCATCTGCGTGCGACGCTGTTTCTACATCGACGAGGTCAGCGGCGAACGGCATCCCGGCGTGGCCTCCAACTACCTGTGCGACCGGAAACCCGGAGACGTCATCAAGATCACGGGCCCGTACGGCCGGCAGTTCCAAGCGCCCAAAGACAACACCTGCAACCTGTTGATGATCGGTATTGGGACCGGCATTGCCCCTTTCCGCGCCTTCATGAAACACATCTACGAAGAGCGGAAAGAATGGAAAGGCAAAGTCCGCCTGTTCTACGGCGCACGTACCGGCATGGAACTGCTTTACATGAACGACGAAAAGAACGATCTCAGCCTATATTATGACAAGGAAACGTTTAAGGCATTCGAGGCCCTGAGCGATCGCCCGCACTTCGACGAGCCACCGGGCCTGGAAAAGAAGCTGATGGACAACGCCCTCGAAGTGTGGAGTCTCGTGCAGGATCCGAAGACCTATATCTATGTGTCCGGCCTGTCCTCGCTCGAAAAGACGCTCGACCGATTGATGGTCGCTTTGGCGGGCTCCGAAGAGGAATGGCAGACGCTGAAGAAGCGGCTCATTGCCGAACGCCGCTGGGCGACGTTGTTTTATGATTGATCCTGTCGCCGTATGGATGAACTTTGGCGTCAGCATATGCGCGGCAATTGTTCGCCGCTCAGCAGGTCCACAATGCGCAGCGAACCGATCCGGCTCTCCATATGCACCACCGCGCGGTCTCGCCCGGTTACCGAGCCGATCTGCGTCGCTTCGGAGGATACCGCACATGCGCGCATGACGGTCAACGCCCGCTCAGCCTGATCCTGCGGCACAAACACGATGAAACGCCCCTCATTGGCCACGTACAAGGGGTCCAGACCGAGCAATTCGCAGGCGCCCTGCACCTCTTCCCGCACCGGAATCCGGGCTTCCGAGATCCGCACCGTCATCCCCGCGGTCCGCGCGTGTTCGATCAGCCCGCCGGCCAAACCGCCGCGCGTCAGGTCGCGCAAGCTGTGCACCTCTACGCCCGCATTCAACAAGGCCATTACCGGTTCGACCACCGGCGCGCAATCGCTTTGGATCTCGCTCTCGAACTCCAACCCCTCGCGCACAGCCATGATGGCCATACCGTGTCGGCCAATATCACCGCTCAAAAGAATCGCGTCGCCCTCCCGAATCCGCTTCGGCGCAATATCGGTTTTCGTCCGTAGCACACCCGTACCAGCCGTGTTCAGGTAGATCCCGTCTCCTTTTCCGCGGTCAACCACCTTCGTATCGCCGGTCACAATCCGCACGTCGGCTTCACCGGCGGCGCGCTGAATGGATTGCACCGCGCGCCACAAGGTCTCCATCGGTAACCCCTCTTCCAGGATCATGCCTAACGTCAAATAAAGCGGTTGCGCGCCGCACATCGCCAGGTCATTCACCGTCCCATTGACCGCTAATGTGCCGATATCGCCGCCGGGAAAGAATAAGGGACGCACCACATACGAATCCGTGGTCAACGCCATCCGCTCGCCGTCCACAGCGAAGACCGCGCCATCATGCCCCGCATCCAGCAACGCATTCGAGAACGCGCCGCGAAACATCCGTTCGATGAGCTGATGCATCAACGCGCCGCCGCCTCCGTGCGCAAGCGTCACGGTCGGATAGTCGGCAATGGGAATGGGGCAAGCGGTGTTCACTACATGGTCTTGGGTTGTAGGTTCTGGGTTTTTGGTTTTGGGTTATTGCCATCCAACCTATCACCCAAAACCTGCAACCAATCACCTCTTCATAGTCTTTGCGTGCTTCTGTTCACACTCTTCTCATTACGAGTCGGCCCGATACCGATAATACGCCGCACAGGCGCCTTCCGATGAAACCATCGTTGCGCCCAACGGCTTTTCCGGAGTGCAGCGTACGCCGAACGCCGGGCAATCCGACGGCTTCTTCACGCCCTGCAGGATCAATCCGCTGATACATTCGCTTGCTTCCTCCGCCGTCTGATCCGCCACGCCGAATCGCGTTTCGGCGTCGAACACCTTGAACTCGTCGCGCAACCCCAAACCGCTTTGCGGGATTTCGCCCACCCCGCGCCATTTTCTCGGGATTACGGTGAACACCTTCCGGATCATGTCAATGGCGGGCCGATTGCCCTCCTTGCGCACGGAGCGCGCATACTGATTCTCCACTTCCGCTCGGCCTTCTTCCAGCTGTTTGACCACCATATAGACCCCTTGCAAAATATCCAACGGCTCGAAACCGGTCACGACAATCGGAACCTGATATTTGCGAGCCAATGCCGGATACTCTTCATAGCCCATCACGGTGCAGACGTGGCCCGCGGCGAGGAAGCCCTGGACCTTGTTCTGCGGCGCGGAAAGAACCGACTCCATCGCCGGCGGCACCAGCACATGCGACACAAGCATCGAAAAATTCGAGAGATCATCTTTGGCCGCGCGATACACGGCCATTGCGTTTGCCGGGGCGGTGGTTTCAAAACCGACGGCGAAAAATACGACTTCGCGGTCCGGATTCTTCCGCGCCAGTTCCACGGCGTCCATGGGCGAGTAGACAATCCGCACGTCACCGCCGGCCGCCTTGACCGAAAAAAGATCCCTTTCCGTGCCCGGCACACGCAGCATGTCGCCGAACGAACAAAAAATCACGTTCGGTCGCGCCGCGATCTCAATGGCCTTGTTGATCAATTCAACCGGCGTCACGCACACCGGACAACCGGGTCCATGCGCCAGCGTGACGCCGTCCGGCAACAACGTGTCGATGCCGTACTTGATGATGGCATGCGTCTGTCCGCCGCAAACTTCCATGATCGTCCACGGCCGGGTCGTGATCCGGGCAAGAGCCGCCGCGTACTTGCGCGCGCCTTCAGCGTCTCTATATTCATCGAGGTATTTCATGGTGATGAGTGTTCAGGGGTCAGGGTTCGGGGTTCAGGGTGATGAGCACGATCCGAGTCGGTCATTCCGAGTCCTCCGAAGGAGGATCGAGGAATCCCGTGACTGTACGTCCAGCCTGGAGATTTCTCGACTTCGTCCCTCGCAACGCTCGGGACTTCGCTCGAAATGACCCATCCACTTCTCAATACTGAACCCCGAACCCTGAACCCTTCCCACATTTCACTTCTCACTTCTCACTTCTTACTTCCTACTTCCTACTTCCTACTTCTTACTTCCTACTCCTCCCCCAACTCCTCCAACTCACCCATCTCCTTTAGATACTCGAATACCCGCGCGGCTTCATCCGGATCAACCTTGCTGATGGCGAATCCGACATGGACAATCACATAATCGTCCACGGCGGCGTCAGGGACATACGCCAGATTGACCTCCTTCACGATGCCACCAAACCGAACCCGCCCCGTTCGGAGCAATTCCGATTCCCCTTCCTCAATCGATATCACTTTACCTGGAATGGCGAGGCACATGGGCAGTGTTCAGTTTTCAGTGTTCAGTGTTCAGGGCGATGGCCAGTTGGCCAAGCGCAATGCCGCCGTCGTTGGGAGGCACTTGATGGTGCCAGTATGGCGTATAACCCGCCTGGGTCAATAGTGCGACAGCGCGCTCCAGTAACAGCGCGTTCTGGAAGCATCCTCCTGACAGAACCACGCGCGGCTCATCCGCCAGTCGGGCCATATCCACAATCAGCCGTGCCAAACCTTCATGAAAAGACCGCGCGATGACGTCTTTGTCGCGGTTCAGTTTAAGGTCTTCAAGTATGCGCCCGATCATCGGCGCCCAATCCGCTTGGCCGTCGGAAAACGGGATGGCATACGGCGGGGTATCGGCCGGCGCGCGCCATGCCGCGTGCTCCAATTCCATCGCCGCCTGCCCTTCATACGTGCAGTCCTGACGCACATCCAATAAAGCCGCCACCGCATCGAAGAGCCGGCCGACACTGGACGTGTGCGGCGTTTGCATCTCTTTCTGCAGCATCTGCCTCAATATTCGACTCTGTTCGGGTTTCAGATCGCGCAGCGGCGCGATGTCTTCGCGTAACAGCATTTCCGGTCCGCCCAACTCGTACAGGAGTCCCAACGCGGCACGACGCGGTTCGCGCGCCGCCGCGTCGCCCCCCGGTAAAGGGAAAGTCCGCAGATGTCCGATTCGCTCGTAGCGTCTCCGGTCGGCCAAAAGAAATTCCCCACCCCAAACGGTCCCGTCCGACCCATAGCCCGTGCCGTCCCACGCAACACCCAGCACCCGGCCGTCTAACCGATTATCCACCATACAGGACACGATATGCGCATGATGATGCTGAATGGGGATAACGCGTACCGGCGCGTCGGTTTCCCGGGCAAATCGTGTAGACGCGTAGTCGGGATGCTGGTCACAGGCGATGATTCTCGGCTCCGCACAATACAACACGGAAAGCGCGCGCACGGTTTCCTCGAACGCACGAAAGGCCGGGGCCGTGTCCAGATCGCCCACATGTTGACTGATGAAGGCCTCAGTACCCAACGCCAACGCCACAGCATTCTTCTGATGCGCGCCAACCGCCAGCATCGGTTCGGGCACCGCCTGATCCAGCAGCACCGGTCTCGGCGCATAGCCGCGAGCCCGACGCAGAATCGTCAACCGGCCCGCCGCCACACGCACCACCGAATCGTCAACCGGTCGGGCAATGGGGCGGTCATGCACCAGAAACAGGTCCGCGATTCCCTCCAATCGCTGTAATGCCTCTCGCTCATCGATACACAGAGGTTCATCCGTACGATTTCCGCTGGTGGCGACGACGGGAATACCGAGTTCGTGCATCAACAAATAATGCAATGCGGTATAGGGCAGCATCACACCGAGGAACGGATTGCCCGGTGCCACGACGCCCGCCAATCCGCACGTGCTGTTCTGCCGCTTGCGTAACAGCACGATCGGCGCTTCCGGTCCGGCCAAAGTGCGCGCCTCCAGTTCGTTCACGTCGCAGGCCTCGCGTATCAGCGCCATCCAGGGAAACATCAACGCCAACGGCTTTTCTTCCCGGCCCTTGCGACGTCTTAATTCCTTAAGCGCATCCTCGTTCCGCGCGTCCGCCATCAAGTGAAAGCCGCCCAATCCCTTGACCGCCACGATCCGGCCTTCGCGGATTCCGTCCGCAGCCAGAATCAACGCGTCGTGTTGCGCCGCCATCTCCCGTCCCGACGGGCTCCAAAGCGCGACATGCGGGCCGCAGGCCGGACACGCGTTGGGTTGCGCGTGATAACGACGATCAGCCGGGTCCTCGTATTCCCGCGCACACTGCTCACACATTTGGAAATCGCGCATGGTCGTATGCGCACGATCATAGGGAATACTTTCCAAAATCGAATAGCGCGGGCCGCAGGCGGTGCAATTGATGAAGGGATACCGATAACGCCGATCTTTCTCATCCATCAGTTCGCGCAGGCATTCCGCACAAATGGCGAGATCGGGTGAAATCGATGCCGTGACATCCTCGGTCATCTCGCTGTCCAGGATGCGAAAGTCATCCGACAGGTCTTCGTCTTCAACCGATCGCTCCGCGAGAACGCGTATTTCACGGATACGCGCCGGCTCGGGTGCGCGATCACGCAACGCGCGCTGAAAACGTTCAAGCAGATCCTCGGAACCCAGCGCTCGAATGGTCACCCCCTGTGAATCGTTGCGCACCCAACCTTTTACACCGAACGCGGACGCGGTCCGATAAACGAAAGGCCGAAATCCCACCCCCTGCACCGCCCCGCTGATATGGATATCCCGGCGCAGGATATTGAGCGCAGGACTCATGACAACGCGGGTACTTTACCGGCAATGCGCCGCCGCAACCAGTTGAACCATGCGTCCATCCCCTCGCCCGTTCGCGCGGAAAGCTCAATGATCTCCGCGCGAGGCGCCACTTTCGCAATATTCGCGCGGGCCGCATCCCGCTGAAACCCCACAGCCTCCGACAAATCCATCTTGTTTACCACGACCACCGATGCCGTATTGAAAATAACCGGATATTTCAGCGGTTTATCTTCTCCTTCCGTAACCGCCATGATAACGACGCGCGCCTCCTCCCCCAGATCGAACGAAGCCGGACAGACGAGATTGCCCACATTCTCAATGAACAACAGATCCAGGCTTTCCATGTCGATCTTTTCCAACGCGTGATGCACCATATGCGCGTCGAGATGGCACGCCGTGCCCGTGGTAATCTGAACGGCGGGCACGCCTTGTCCCTGAATGCGTTGCGCATCGTTCTCCGTCGCCAGATCCCCGACAATCACGCCCGTGCGAAACCCGGCCCGCGCATCCTGCACCGTGCGCTCGATCAATGCCGTCTTCCCTGAACCGGGCGAGGACATCAGGTTCAATACGGTCAGCTTGTGGGCCAGGAACATCCCGCGATTGCGCTCAGCGAGCCTCTCGTTACGGGACAGAATGGATCGTTGCACCTCAATTTCGCGGCCACGCTCATGCGCGTGATCATGGTTGTGTTCATGATCGTGATCATGGCTGTGCTCATGATGATGATCATCTACTATGGTACATCCGCAATGGTCACACATCAGGCCACCTCCAAGGACATCAAATCCATTTCTTTACCGCAAAGCAGGTCGGTGTTGACCGCTCCACATCTTGGACATGCGTAGGAACAACTCACGGTTATCGGACTCATAAGTGTGGTATCACCTACTTGGAGGGACGCGCTTCCGCGCGTCCCGGGGCACGCGGAAGCGTGCCCCTCCAAGGCCGTGTCCGAAGACATGTGAATCTCGTATTGCAAACCGCATGTCGCACATGTGCATTGGGGCGCAATATGATCGATAACGATACGCGCCCCGTCCGCCGGCGTCCCTTCCATAATCGTTTCCAGGGCGAACTCCAGCGCCTCCGGCACCACCCCCGATAAGTCACCGATTCGCAAACGCATGGACAACACGCGCGCTGCGCCCTGACGTTGCGCCTCTGCCAGCGCGATGTCCAACGTTTCCTGCGCTATGCCCAGTTCGTGCATCGTGATAGATCCTCACACATAGATACCCTACACGCACAACGGCGAGGATGGCATCGGATTATTTGCGGAATATCGCATCGGGGCGAACACTATAAGCTCATT
Organism: Kiritimatiellia bacterium; assembly: GCA_007136425.1. Lineage (GTDB taxonomy): Bacteria > Verrucomicrobiota > Kiritimatiellia > SLAD01 > SLAD01 > SKZA01. Next base: position 18,091 of record SLGY01000011.1, on the reverse strand, counting down.
CAAAGCGTCTGTCATACATTGTCCTATCGCGAATTCATTGGGATTCCGACAACAGGTTCTCAAACGTTTTCGACTCGATGAAAGCCAATTCCCGGCTACGTTCGAGGAAAGGCGCAAGATCATCTTTCGCTCGCTTCCAGTCAACCGAACGCAGGTGATTAGAAACCACGTGTCGCCAAGTTTCGTCTGTCAGCTCATCATCATCCCAACCCGTTTGCTGCAAGGCATTGTTCAGCAGTACCACGTTGGGTTCCGGCCAGGCAGGCGCGGATAGATACCACATGAGATCATACAAATCGCGGCCTTTGGTATATTCCCGGGCGAGGACGGCATGGAGCTTGCCTGCCAAGAGTGACGCGCGATCATACTGCATAAGGTTCAACAGGTAATGCTTTCTGACGAGACGCGTCGAAAAGCCCGCGCCGGCGGGTGGATTGGCATCGATCTCTACTCTTACCGCAAAGGCCTCGTCCCGATGAGGCGAAATGCCCAGTTCGTAGAGGAGTCCGCGGAACTTTACCATGGCGGTGGAGACCGTTCGCTTTTCCCTAATTCGCGCCTCTACCTCATATGCTTCCGCGTCGAGGTCCGATACCACGGCTCGCAGGATGGGTGTGAAACGGACCTCGTCACCGGGGGTGCGGAGAGAAAAATCCAAGTCTTCGGAGTAGCGCGGCAAATCGTAGAGGAAACGCAGCGCCGTCCCGCCGACAAAAGCCCAGTTGGAAAAGGCGCCCCGATCCTGAAGCGACAACAGGATGCGGGCTTGCAGGAATTCGCGTGCCCGGTTGCGTTTGCGCAAGGCGTCCGGCTCATCCCGAACCGCAGCCAGAAGCAGATCCTTCATTGCAGGGCCTCCCACTCGGATTCACGCCAAAGCCCCTCTAGATATTTGACGGCGCGCATGACCTTGTTCGAGCCGCTGCGCTCAGCCATCTCGGACACCACTCCCAGTTGCAGTTTTCCGGCAGGTTCGACGCGTAGTTCGTTCAGATAGTCCGGCCGATCGCTATCCGGTGTCAGATAAAGCAGGTCGATCAGGGCCTTTTCCGGCGTGGCAATAAGTGCAAGCTGCGAGGACGCGACTTCGATGCGCAGCATGCCCCACATCAAATCACGTTTGACATGACGGAAAATGAAACGGCCTTTGGGTGTATCCAGCTGTTCCGGGCGCTCGGTGGTCACGCTGGTGGTAGCCGGTGCGAATTCAGGGATGCATCCATACCAAGCCAAGGCCGATTGCAGGCTCACGTACGATGCCCGTCGCAATTCATTGGCCAGTACAAAGGGATGCGGCGACTGTTTGGCGTATGGTTCCGCTAATACGTAAAGACCTTTACGCAGTACCACCACCTTGCCTGCCTTCACCCATCGCGCCAACTGACGCCGCACACTGGCCGGAGAATGCTGTCCCGCAAGGATAGCCCCTGTGCGAAAAACCGCCTGATCTCCCAGTATGCGTTGCAAATCTGCCATTTTCATTGCTATAAAATGACATATATGTCTACTTATTGCAATATATTTTTCCGGCCGACATGACCAGCGATGTGTCACCGGGTTATCTCCGAACGGCGCGCGTCTTTAATCCGAAGGAACAGGTCTTGCGGCTTCCCCTCGGCAAAGGAGCGCTACAAAGAAATGGGTGGTCTGGATATGGGCAAAAGCGCTATAATCATAGAACAAGCGCAGCGCACACGAGTGAACCTTGCGGCACCTGCTTGAAACAGCTACCGCCCGCGGTCTCGCATACTCGACAACTGTGACAGCACATTCTTTTTTCGTTTCATCTCACCGGTGGCGCGGCCTTTGACGGCAAGCGCGCCGGTCGGACACGCCTCCACGCACTTCCCGCACGTGGTACATGTCGGCGAATCGCCCCAATCCTGATTCAGGTCGGTGATCATGAAAGAACGGATCCCGCGTCCCCGGACGTTCCAGGTGCGCGCGCCTTCCACTTCCTCGCACGCGCGCATGCATCGCGTACACAATACGCATCGGTTCGGATCGTACAAGAACCGGTCATGAGTGGCGTCCACCTTGTATTTCGGGAAACGATACGGATAACGCACATATGTGACACCCAACTGCTGCGCAAGATCCTGCAACTCGCAATTCCCCGACACCACACAGAACGCGCACACATGATTGCGCTCAGCCAACAGGAGTTCGAGAATCATGCGCCGATACTCTTTCAGCTTCGGGGACTCCGTCGTGACCACCATCCCTTCCGTCACCTTCGTCACACACGCCGGCAACAGGCGCGGAACACCCTCGATTTCGACAAGACATAACCGACACGCGCCGACCCCGGACAAGCCTTTAAGAAAACACAAGGTCGGGATGTAAATATCATTGGATCGCGCCACGCCCAATATCGTCTGCTGTTCCCGCGCCTTCAATTCGCGGCCGTTGATGGTTATGTTGATCTCGTTACTCATGATGTCCCCCCTTTCACGGCGCACTGTTCCTTCACATCGCAGCGCAGACATCGGCGGCTCTCAAGAATCGCCGCCTCGGCGCCGTATCCGAGCATGACCTCTTCGAAGTTATTCTTGCGATCGTCCGGCGCCCGGTGCCGCGCAACCTGTCGATCACCGCCTTCCGGCTCCAGCGGAACACGATTTTCGTATGTGAAAACCTTAAGAACCCGATCCAACCGGTCTTCGCCCATGAGGATCCGGTCGATCGCGCGCGCGGCGGCCTTGCCGGTGGCCATGGTGGCCGAGACGTTCGAGGCGCCCGTCACCAGGTCGCCGCCCGCGTGGACCCGGGGCCGGTTGGTCTTATAGGTCATCCAATCGACCTTCGCCGTATAATTGTCCCGCACATGGATGCCCGCCCGGCGCAGGGGATCGGGATCGGGCTTCTCGCCTACCGCCATGATCACCAAATCACAGGGCAGCTTCAGGATTTCGTCGGTGGAGACCGGCGTGCGTCGTCCCGAGGCGTCGAATTCGCCCGGTACCGTCTTCCGCAATTCAATTCCCTTGACGTGTCCGTCGTTGTCCGTGACCACGCGTTGCGGCGAAAGGAAGAAGCGTACCTCCACGCCTTCCGCCTCGGCGTCATAGACTTCTTCGGCGATGGCCGGCATGTCGGATCGTTCGCGCCGGTAGACGATGGTCACGGACTTCGCCCCGAGTCGCACCGCGGTACGCGCGGAATCCACCGCCGCGTTCCCGCCGCCGACCACCACCACGCGTTCGCCAACGGACGGAGGCGCGCCCAGTGCGACTTGTTCAAGAAACGTGATGGCGTGCCACACGTCCGGCGCGTCTTCGCCTGTGCAACCCGCGCGCGTCTCGTTCCAGGTGCCCGTTGCAAGAAATACCGTGTCACAATCTTGCTCCAGGCTATCCAGCGAAAGCCCCGCGCCCAGCGTCTGCCCGTATTCAAAACGGATGCCCAACGATTCAAGCACGTCAATTTCCGCGCGCAACACGTCTTTCGGCAAACGATATTCGGGCAAGCAGTAGCGCAGCATGCCGCCCGGTTCGTCCCGTTCTTCGTAGACGATCACCTCGTGGCCGAGCATGGCGAGATAAAACGCGGCGGACAGACCGGAAGGCCCCGCCCCGATCACCGCCACACGCTTGCCGGTGGCCTCGAACCGGTCCTCCAGAAGACGTGCACGCACGCGTTCCATCAAAGGCCCGTCGAAGACCGTATCGGCGATGTAACGATGCACTTCGCGCATATTAACCGGGGCATCCTCGTCGCCGCGCCGACATTGACTCTCGCACGGATGTTGGCAAATGCGCCCGGTCGACGCCGGCAACGGATTGTCCAGCCAGACCATTTCCGCGGCGTCTTCCAAACGATCCTCTTTGAGCAGTTCCAGAAACGCCGGAATACGCATGTTGAGCGGACAACTGTTCTCGCACGGGGACAGGTATAACTTTTCGCACACACCGGCATAACAACGCCGCGCGCGAATATGCTCCTCGTATTCCTCCCGGAAATAACGGAGCGTCGTCAACACCGGGTTCGGCGCCGTTTGCCCCAATCCACACAACGACGCGTCCCGAATCATGGGCGCCAGCTCCTCCAGTTTATCCACATCCGCCATGTCCGCCTCGCCGTCACATATCTTTCGCAGTATGCGAACGGCTTCATCCAAACCGACCCGGCACGGGATACACTTGCCGCACGATTCGGAATGGGTGAACTCCAGGAAATAGCGGGCCACATCCACCATGCAATTGTCTTCGTCCATCACCACCATGCCGCCCGACCCCATGATCGCCCCGAGCGCTCCGAGCGATTCGTAATCAACCGACGTATCGAAATGTTTTGCGGGAATACATCCGCCCGACGGCCCGCCCGTCTGGACGGCCTTGATCCGTTTCGCCGCCGGGCTTCCTCCACCAATCCCGTAAACGATATTCTTCAACGGCGCCCCCAACGGCATTTCCACAAGCCCCGTGTTCTTCACCTTGCCGACGAGCGAAAAGACTTTCGTCCCCGTACTGTTCGGCGTACCCACGCCGGCGAACCATGCGCCGCCCCGGCTGACAATGACCGGCACATTGCACCACGTCTCCACATTGTTGATATTCGTCGGATACCCCCACAAACCCGACTGCGCGGGAAACGGCGGGCGGGGTCGCGGCCGACCGGCGCGCCCTTCCAGCGAAGCAATCATCGACGTTTCTTCGCCGCATACAAACGCGCCCGCCCCTTCCACGAGTTCGACGTCAAAAGAAAAGGACGTGCCCAGAATCCGTTCGCCCAGCAGTCCCGCTTCGCGCGCGTCCTGGACGGCCTTCTCAAGACGTTGTACGGCGAGCGGATATTCCGCCCGCAGATAGACGATGCCCTTATTCGACTCCGTTGCATACGCGCCGATCAACATGCCTTCCAGCAGCATATGCGGATCGCTCTCAATCTCGTTCCGGTTCATGTACGCGCCGGGATCACCTTCGTCGGCGTTGCAAATCATGTATTTCGTGTCCGCCTTCGCCTTGCGCATCAGATTCCATTTGACCCCGGTCGGATAGCCGGCGCCGCCGCGTCCTCGCAGGTTGGCCTTGTTGATCTCCTCGATGATCTGGTCGCCGCCCGGCTTATGCAGGGCCTGATACAACGGGAAATAGCCGCCCACGGCGATATAGTCATCAAGGCGTTCCGGATTGATCAAACCGCAATTGCGCAGCACGATCTTCTGTTGCCCTTGGAAAAACGGAATTTCGTTCCACAACGGGATCTCGGACAACCCGCGGCCGAACCGCACCTCCCCCGTCAGGTGATCCCATTCCTCGATCCGGCACAACGCCTTCGTCGTGGGCACGCGACCGTCCGCGATTTCGTCCACGATATGCGGCACGTCTTCGGGTGTCACTTCGGCCAATATGACCAGCGGCCGGCCGGGTAAATAGACGTTCACCAACGGCTCGACGGCGCAGAACCCGAAACACCCTACCGGCTCCAGATCCGCGTCCAACCCCTTTTCAACCAATGCCTCCGCCAGCGCGTCATAGACCGTTTGCGCCCCGTTACCCACGCCGCACGTGCCCATCCCCACGCCGATACGCGGCCGCGATCGGAGCAGACGGTTCAAACGCGTCTGGCGAATATCATTCAGCGTGTCGAGATCACGAATTATCATCTTTGGCCTCTCTCTTGACAATGCCGCGTACCATGCGCTTGAGTTTCAGATCGCTCATGTGCCCGTGAATATCCTCGTCAACCGACACGACCGGCGCCAGCGCGCACTGCCCGAAACACGCCACCGTGCGCACGGTCAATTCATGGTCCGGCGTCGTGAAAGACGACGACGCGTCATCCCCGTTCGCCGACCCGCCGGATTCCGACATCAAACCGTCCAGCAACAGTTTCGAGCCGCGCGTGTGACAAGCCGTACCGCGACAAACCATGATCGTGTGCCGGCCTTGCGGATTCAGATTGAAAAACGAATAGAAGGTCACCACGCTAAATACGTTCGACAAAGCGAGCCCTTTACGTTCGGCGACATATTTCAATGTGGCCTCCGGCAGATACTTCAGCGGATGCATTTCCTGCAGGGTTTCGAGGATGCGCAGGACATCACCGGTTCGACCCGGGAACCGCTCGATGACTTCGTCCACCTGTTCCGCACTCAAGGGCGCCTCTTCACGCACACTCATGGCTTGCTCCTTCCGTATGCTGCATCAGAATCTGGACCTGCTCGACCGCTTGTTCTACGGCGCGTCGTGTTTCCGGCGTAAGCCCTTCACCGATATCGAACGAATGGGCGGGCACGGCCACCAGCCATGCCTCGGGCCTTGCACCAAACAATTCCTCCGTGAACCGGAGCAGCTCACGAGGCGAGCCGGCATGACCGCTCGCCGAGGGCCTTACCCATGCATCATCCCGCCGGTCTTGCAGGGCGCGGAGATACACCCCCGTACACTCCGCCGCCGGACACGCGTCGATAAAGAAAACGCGGTCCGCGTCCTTGATGTATTCAGCCAGTTCCGGCGTTAGTTGGTGCACGTCCAGCACCTTCACGCTTGGAAGTCCCAACCCGGCCAATGCGCGCGACGCGACGCGTCCCGCGCCGTCGTCGCTGCGGAGCTCGTTCCCCCATCCGATGACAAGGGTTCTATTCCCGCATTCGTTCATCAAGCACGTTCCCTTCATGATCCATTAACTCGAGCCGTATAGCCATCTGGCCCAGTGCATGGGTGGAACAACTCAAACACGGGTCGTAACAGCGGATGACGGCTTCCACACGGTTCAAAGCGCCTTCCTGAATGCGGTCCCCATGCACGAATTCCTTTGCCGCCTGAAGGATACCGCGATTCATGGCCATGTTATTGTGTCCCGTCGCGATAATCAGGTTCGCCCACGAAATCAGGCCTTCGTCGTTGATGCGGTAATGATGGATCAACGTGCCTCGCGGTGCTTCCGCGACGCCCACACCCTCTTCCGCGTTCGGTTCGGCCACGGCGCGCACGCGATCACTCAAAATATCGGGATGCTCCAACAACTCGCGCAGCCGTTCCAAAGCGAAAAGAATTTCAATCAGGCGCGCATAATGAAAATAGAACGAACTCAACACCGCGCCGTCGGCCAGCTTACGGAATTCCTCCAGAGCCGCATCCGCCAAAGGCGTCCCGCACCGGTCCGCCGTGTTCAGGCGGGCTAACGGCCCCACACGATAAAGCCCGTCGGGATAGCCGATCGGCTTGTAATAGGGCATCTTCAGGTAGGACCAGGGTTCCACCGCCTCGCCCAGATGATCGGCGTAACCGGCGGGGTCCAAGCCGTCGTCCACCAGCTTGCGGTCCGCGTCTACCACCCGCAATACGCCGTCATACAACTCCAACTCGCCCTTCGGTGTCACGAGGCTGACGAACAACGACGGGAAATTGGCGAACGTTTCAATCTCTTTGTCGAACTCGCCCAACACACCGCGAAACAGATCCAGCGCGCGTTGCGCAATATCCAATCCGCGCGGTACCATCTCCAGAATCCGATCGCGCACCTCTTCGGTCAGCGGACTGCCGACACCGCCCGGCACCGCCCACGAGGGGTGTACCCGTCGTCCGGCAAGCCATTCGATGATCTGCTGCCCGAACATACGCAACCAGACGCCCTCCCGCGCAATCTCGGGATGCGCCTCGGCCAATCCCAACACATGACGTCGCGCCGGATCGGCGTCCATGCCCAGCAGCAAGTCCGGCGCGCTCAAATGAAAGAAACTCAACGCATGCGATTGGATCGTCTGCCCCATATGCAGGATCCGGCGCAAGCGCTCCGCAGCGGGCGGAATGGATACGGCCAACAACGCGTCGCAGGCCTTGGCCGACGCCAGCAAATGGCTGATCGGACAAATCCCGCATATACGGGCCGTGATCGCGGGCATTTCATAAAAGGGCCGGCCTTCGGTAAACTTTTCGAACCCGCGAAATTGAGTCACGTGAAAGCGCGCGTCGTTTACCTCGCCCTCGTCATTGAGATACAGGGTGATTTTAGAGTGCCCCTCAATGCGGGTCACGGGATCTATGGTAATGGTCTTGCTCATGTCACTATATCGCTTTGCTGTTCGTTGCGTTTATTCAGATATTCCGTCGTCCTATTGCCCCGTCAGACGCTAACGCGTAGCCCCCGATCGTTTATCCAAAGCGAACCACCTGCGCGAGATCCGGTACGCGCCCTTCCAGCAGCTCGCTGATGACGAAGAAAATGTGATCGGGATGCGGCGGGCAACCCGGCACGAACAAATCCACGGACACCACCTCGTGCACCGGCCGCGTACGATCCAGCAAGGGCGGAATCTCTTCCGTCGGAATCTGCGGCTGCTCGGAAACGTTCTCCAGATAGGCGCGGGAATAGAGGTCGTCCAGGGAACAAAAATTACGCATCGACGGCACGTTCGCGGTTACGGCGCAGTCCCCCAGACTAACCAGAAGCTTCGATCGTTTCCGGACTTTCTTCACTTTATCGAAGTCGTCCTGGTTCGTAATCGCCCCTTCGAGAAACGTCACGTCCACACCTTCCGGAAACTCCTTATGATCGACCAGCGGGCTGTACACCAGATCGATCCGGTCCGCCACCTGCAACAGGCGTTCATCGATATCCAGGAAGGACATGTGACACCCCGAACACCCGTCCAACCAGACCGTAGCTACGCGTACTTTATCCATTGCCGCCCTCCTCGTTTTCCTATGAGGATGATCCGTCAGTTCCCTGCGTATACGACACGATACCCACCACACGCAAAGTACGGTATCGGTTGAAATAGCTTACCGTCTATCAGGGAAAGCCCGATCTCATCCTTCTTTACAGACACGCGGACTTGCCTTAGCCTAGCGAGGAATAAGGCGGCGCAACCTTTTGGAACACATCATGACAAACAAACCACCGTATAAACGGGTCCTGCTGAAACTGAGCGGCGAGGCATTGCAGAATCAGCAATCCGGCAGGAGTCTTGATCCCCTCGTACTTGGCGCTATCGCCGAACAACTCAAGCGCGTACGGGAAATGGGCATCGAAGTGGCCGTCGTCGTCGGAGGTGGAAACATCTTTCGCGGCCTGACCGGTGAGAACAGCGGGGTCGACCGAACCACGGGCGATCACATGGGCATGCTCGCCACGGTGATCAACAGTCTGGCCCTACAATCCGCGCTCGAAAAGACCGGCGTGCATACCCGTGTCATGACCGCCATTGCCATCCCGTCGGTCGCCGAAACGTTCATACGGCGCCGCGCCCTGCGCCACCTGGAAAAGGGCCGCATCGTCATTTTCGGCGCCGGCACCGGCAACCCCTTCTTCACGACGGACAGCGCCGCCGCCTTGCGCGCCAGCGAGATCAAAGCCGATGCCCTGATCAAAGGAACAAAGGTCGACGGCATCTACAGCGCCGATCCGGAAAAAGATCCCGACGCCGTCCGATACGAACGCATCTCCTACAGCGACGCGCTGCAACAGCGACTCAAGATCATGGACGCCGCCGCCTTCTCCCTCTGCATGGAGAACCGGATCCCCATCATCGTCTTCAATTTCTTCAAAAAAGATGAAATCATACGCGTGCTCAGCGGGGAATCCGTCGGCACGATTGTAGAACAGCAATGACAGAAAGGGACGCACACCATGGAAAGCGTTGATGACATTCTCCTCGAATCGGAAGACAAAATGAGCAAATCCGTCGAGTTCCTGCATCAGGAATTCAACGGCCTGCGCACGGGCAAGGCCTCCCCCAGTCTGGTGGAGAATATCACGGTCGATTATTACGGTGCGCAAACGCGACTGAAGGAACTGGCCGGCATCGCCACGCCCGAACCGCGATTGATCGTTATCAACCCGTACGACCCCTCGGCCCTGCCCGCGATTGAAAAGGCCATCCTCGCCGCCAATCTCGGCGTCACCCCGATGAACGACGGGCGCGTCATTCGCGTGCCGATCCCCGAGTTGAGCGAAGAACGCCGAAAGGAGCTACTTAAAGTGGCCAAACGCATGGCGGAAGATCAACGGGTGGCGATCCGCAACGTGCGCCGCGAAGCCAACGACACCATCAAGAACCTGCAAAAAAACAGCACCATCTCGGAAGACGAACGGGACGGCGGCCTCGAAGAGATCCAGAAATACACCGACGATTACATCAAACAAATCGACGACATGCTCGACGCAAAAGAAAAAGACGTGATGGAGGTCTGAGGAGGGTGTCGAGTGTCGGGTGTCGGGTGTCGAGTGTAAGAACCCAAGGGGCGGATGAGACGAGAGGAACTACATTTTCCAACGATTGGAAAACAGGGCGTCAAACCCTTCCAACGATTGGAAAATATGCGCACTTTTCTTCCAACGATTGGAAAATGATGCGTGCGAGCGTTCCAACGATTGGAAAACGTCATGACTGATGGGCCTTCACATCTCTGGCACCCGTATACGCGGTTTTCGGCCGTGCACGCGGGGTTACCGTGCATTGTACGCGGCGAAGGCCCGTACCTGTATGAAGCGTCGGGCGCCCGTTATGTGGACGCGGTGTCCTCGTGGTGGGCCTGTTCGCTGGGGCACTCACATCCGCGCATCGTGCGCGCCATTCAACAACAGGCGGAGATCCTGCAGCACAGCATTCTCGGCAACCTCTCGCACCCGCCCGCACTGGAATTGGCGGAACGACTGGCCGGGCTGATGCCCACCCCCGATCGGCACGTTCATTTTGCCAGCGACGGGGCGAGCGCGGTCGAGGCCGCGCTGAAGATCGCCCTGCAATACGCGCACCAGACCGGACATACAAGACGTACCCGGTTCGTGTCGTTGAAAGAGGCGTATCACGGCGATACGCTCGGCGCGGTCGGTGTGGGTTATCTTGAGGAATTTCATCGTCTGTTGCGACCCGCCCTGAACGAGGCGTGGCGTCTGGACGTGCCCGATTGTCGCGAGTGCATGGATCCCGATTGCCATTCCTTGTGTTTTGCGGGCGTCCCGTCGTTTCTCGCCGAACACGCGGACGAGATTGCGGGCGTGATCGTGGAACCGCTTTGTCTGGGGGCGGCGGGCATGAAGATGTACGGGCCGGGCTATCTCAAGCGCCTGGCCGATACCTGTCGGCAATTGCAGATCCCGCTGATCGTGGACGAGATTGCCATGGGCTACGGACGTACGGGCCGGATGTTCGCTTACGAACATGCGGGCATCGATCCGGATATGGTCTGTGTCGGCAAGGCCGTCACGGCGGGGTACCTGCCGTTGAGCGCGGTGATCGTCCGGGACGATCTCTATGAGACCTTTTCCGATGTGCCGGACGATCATACTTTCTATCACGGCCACACATGGAGCGGTAACCCGATCGCGGCGGCGGCGGCGTTGGAAACGCTACGGATTTATGAGGAAGAATCGATCGTCGCGCGCGCCGCGGAATCCGGGCGCGTGCTGGCCGGGGAACTGGCTTCGTTGAAAACACGGGAAACGGTGCAGCAGGTGCGTTGCCTCGGACTCATCGGCGCGGTGGAACTGAAGCCCGACGCGGAGACACCGCCGCGCGCGCGGCGTGTGCAACATCTGTTGCGCGAACGTGGATATTTGTTGCGCCCGCTGGGGTCGGTGATTTATCTCATGCCGCCGCTGAACATGGAAATCGAGGACCTGCAACAAGCGGCGCAGGCGGTGAAGGAAACAATTGAAGCGGCGGAATGATCCGCGCACGCCCTCTTAAGAAAGGATATGATTCATGAGTAAGGACGCCTATCGGATTGTACTGTTGCCCGGCGACGGGATCGGACCGGACGTCACGCGCGAAGCGGTGGCGGTGCTGGAGTTGGCCGCCGCGCACGGCGATTTCACATTCAGCTACAAGGAACTGCCCGCCGGCGGCGCCGCCATTGATGCGCATAACGATCCCCTGCCGCCCAACGTGTTGGAGGAATGCCTTGCGTCCGACGGCGTCGTGCTGGGCGCGGTGGGCGGCCCGAAATGGGATCATCTGACCGGCGCCATGCGCCCGGAAAGCGGGTTATTGAAGTTGCGCAAAGCGCTCGGCGCCTTTGCCAATTTGCGGCCCGTCTTCGTCCCGGACGCTTTGGCGGAAGGATCGCCCCTGCGCGAGGACGCGGTCCGGAATACGGACCTGCTGGTGGTACGCGAACTTACGGGCGGCATCTATTTCGGGGAACCGCGCGCGCGTGAACCGGAAGGCGACCATGAAAAGGCCTATAACACGATGGTATATACGACGCCCGAAATCGAGCGCGTGGCGCGCGTGGCGTTCGACTGGGCCGGGAAACGGCGGCGCGCCGTGACGTCCGTCGATAAAGCCAACGTGCTGGTCGTCTCCCAGCTCTGGCGCGATGTCGTGCAACAGGTGCATGACAAAGACTTTGCCGACATCGATCTGCAACACATGTATGTGGATAACGCCGCCATGCAGTTGGTCCTGAATCCGCGTCAGTTCGATGTGATCGTCACCGGGAACCTGTTCGGCGATATCCTGTCGGATGCCGCCGCGACGCTGGGCGGTTCGCTGGGTTTGCTGCCTTCCGCCAGTGTGGGCGGACGCACCGGCCTGTTCGAACCCGTGCACGGCAGCGCGCCGGACATTGCCGGCCAGGACATTGCCAACCCGATCGCGGCGATTTTGAGCGCCGGCATGTTGCTCGATTTTCTGGGCGAATCGCGCGCGGCGGAAGCCATCCGCCACGGGGTGGCGGAAGCGCTGGACGCGGGCGCGCGCACTGCGGATCTGTGTCGTACGGGCCATCGCCGCGTGTCGACCTCCGAAATGAGCGAGGAAATTCAGCGCAACATGAAGGCCTTCTTCAAAGGCTGAAGGGCCATGACGGGATTCTATATTCACGTCCCGTTTTGTGTCCGTAAATGTGTCTACTGCGATTTCTATTCGCTGGAAACACTGAACGGCCCGATCCCCGACCGGCTGAAGGCGCAGCCGCCTACGCAAACGGAGTTTCTCGACGCGCTGGAACGCGAGATCGCCGGTTTGCCGACGGATTTTCGGCCGGACACGCTTTTCATCGGTGGCGGCACGCCCACGGAATTGGCCGACGCCGATCTGCAACGCCTGCTGGACCTGGTCGCCCCCCTCATGGCGCGCGGCGCGTGCGTGGAATGGACCTGCGAATCGAATCCCGGCACCTTGACGGCCGCCAAGGCGCGCATGATCAAGGACGCCGGCGCGCAGCGCATGTCCATGGGCGTTCAATCCTTCGACGCGAAGAACCTGGAATTCCTCGGAAGGATACACGACGCGAACGATGTGCACGTGGGTTTCGCCCTGCTGCGCGACGCCGGGTTCACGAACATCAATCTCGACCTGATCTACGGCATTCCCACATCGGACCCGGACAAGACCCGGCATGATATCGAACAGGTGATCGCGTTGAACCCCGAACACGTTTCCTGTTATTGCCTGACCTTTGAGGAGGGCACGCCGTTGATGGACATGAAGCAACGCGGATATGTCCGGGAAGTCGACGGCGAATTGGAACGGGAACAGTATCAGCTCATCCGCAAGGCCTTGCGCGCAACCGGCTACGAACAATATGAGATCTCCAACTTCGCCCGGCCGGGATACGCATGCCGACATAACCAGTTGTACTGGGGCAACGGCGAATACATCGGGTGCGGGCCCTCCGCCCATTCCCATTGGCGCGGACGCCGCTACGCCAACGTGCGCAGTCTACGCCGTTATTGCCGTGCGCTGCTCAATGGCGAATCGCCCGTTGCATTCGAGGAAACGTTGGACCCGGAAGCCAAGGCGCGGGAAACGCTGGTCATGGGCCTGCGCCGGCTGGAAGGCGTGTCGCGTGAAGCGTTTCGCGCGGCCACCGGGTTCGATTATCGCACGCTGCACGGCGACGAGATTACGCAACTCTGCGCCATCGGCATGCTGGAGGAACGCGACGACGTCTTACGGCTGTCCGAAGACGGCTTGTATGTCAGCAACGCCGTCTTTGCGGAGTTGGTCTAGCATCAACCGTGCTTCACGTCATAATCCACCACGCGGCGTTCGCTCGCCACTTCCTTCACGAATTCCACGACTTTTTGGTGCGCGGGATGATTCTGGTAGATCTCCAAATCCGCCAGGCTCTCGAATACGGAATAGAGCGCCACATCACCGGATTGATCCGACCCGGACATGTTGAGTCCGACTTCGATATGCTTGATCTCCGGGATCTCGTCGCGCAGCGCTTCGATATCCTCCTTCATCTTCCGGGCCGTCACGGCATTCCCGCTTTCGCCAGGCTGTTCTTTCAATTTCCAAATTACGATATGCTTAATCATTTTTTGCTCCCTTTCCGCTACGTTAAATCCGGGGCGCACACGCTTCAACGCAAAAATAGCGAGCCGCATCGCGCGGACAGGTAATTGGAGTAACCCGTGGACTTTTGAATGCGGGCAGCGTATAAAACATGGTATGAGATACGAGGATGCCGCATGAAAAAAAGTTTTTTGATACTGATCGTTTCTGTACTCCTGACCGGCGCCGTCTGTGCGCAAGACACCTTGAACCGGCCCTTCAAAGACGGCCCACATCTGGCCTACCCCACCGGGGGCGACGTACACACGGAACGCATGGGTTTCGGCTGGCAGGTGGCCTATCAATGGTATCCGTACCTGTCCATCGAAGCGTCGGCATCCCGTTATACAGATAAACTGGGCGACTTGAATGTGTTGCCCGACCCGCTCGACCCCGAATTCGATCAGGAAATCTGGAACGTGGTGCTTAGCGCACGGCTCAGTTATTCTTTCGGCGCCTTTACTCCGTATCTGGGCGGCGGTGCAGGCTACTACCGTATGCGCACGCGCAACAGCGGGGTCAACCGCACCATCCGCGAGCGCCCCGAAGCCTTGCCCCCCGGCGTTTCCGAATTACGGCTCAGCGCGGACATGGACAACGCCTTTGCGTACCATGTTGCGGGCGGGATCGAATGGAAGATCACCTCAAAGTGGGAAATCTTCGCGGAATACCGGCGCGTGTTCCTGGATACGGACCTCACCATACGTCGTTTGGAAATACGCCCCGCCGAAGGGCCGATCGAGGTTCAACGCACGGAAACGCGCGAGACCCGGAACTTTTCCTATGACCACGGCTTGCTGCGTGCGGGCGTAAACTATCGTTTCTGAGCGCGCAGCGCCGGCCGGCGTCAGTATTGCAGGATTTCCAACCAGCGTTCGCCATTGCGGCCGAACGCCCACTCCCCCCCGCGCCGGACCACCAGCCGCAACCCGTTTCGCCCGAGCACCTCTTCGTCCACATCCAACACGCGCACGGAATCGCGCTCCATGGCTTCCACCTCCTCCAATGAAGCCATGCGACCGCTCAACGGCACGCCGCCTTCCGAGACGGTCATCACGATTGCGCCCGCGGTAAAGGGCGACCCGTCCCACAGGGCGGGATAGCGCCGGAAATAGTCCAGCGTACGCTCGGCGCGGAAGATGATACGAAAAGCGGGCTCGAGTTCGCGCAGATAATCCAGCATGCTGAATCGAATTTCTTCCTCGCGCGTGTCGAATATGGCGAGCGGATCAATACCCGTGAGATTATGTCCGTGCCAGGTACCGTGATCCGGAATGAGTTCCTGCGCGCTATACCATTCATGGAAACGACGGTTATTGATCATGCCGACTTCGAAATGGAGATGGGCGCGATGCATGGGAATCCCGGTGGACGCCGTATTGCCCATGATCCCCAGCACATCGCCCCGCCGCACGGCGCGCCCTTCGCGTAGGCCGGACTTGGGCCGAGCCAAGTGCGAGTACAATGTATAGATCTCGCCGACCGGATCATTGTGTACCAGCACGATATAGACCCCATATGTGGAATTCCCCGCCACGGAATTGATGTACACGACGTGGCCGTCCGCAACCGCGTAGACTTCGTCCAGCGGCCTGTTCCGCCGATCCCGGCGCAGGGGGGCGATGTCCAATCCCTCGTGAAACGCCGGCAAAAAGCGGCCCCCGAACGAACGCGTGCGCACCGAACCGTACAACGCCGATTCCACCCGGCCGGATGCCGTGGGCTGATACACTTCCTTCGATTCCGTGTTCCAGAGATCGCGCTGATCCGTCGGATGCGTATACCGCAAGCCGGGCGGCTCCACGAGCTCTTCTTCCTTCGGCTCATCGCGCTCCTCGACCGGTGAGACGGCTTGCGCTACATCATCGCGGGACGCGGAGTCCCGGTTCCAAAGCCAATGGAAAAAGAAGATATCGAGAATAATCAGCGGAACAATCCACCACCAATGTCTTTTTAGGAAAGCCAAAATCATGATCGGTATAACAAAAAATAGTCTTCAACGGTTGATATCCGCGCTATTTCCTCTAGGGTACAGGCGAAACAGGCAACAAAGCCTATCGCAATTCGCATTTCGCGCAAGGAGGATCATCCCGTATGGAATTAAAAAGTCAGGACTCGCCCGTGATTGAAAAGACCAAGGAACTGTGCCAGACCCTCTTGGAACAGCCTTCCTTTGAATCCATCCGTCGCAGGATCGAAACCTTTGCCGGCGACGAAGAGGCCCGGGCGCATTACAATCGGCTGTGCGACATGCAGGAACAACTGCAAGCGAAAGATCAACAGGGCGTAGGCTTAAGCGACGAAGAAGTCGAAACGTTCGAGAAGGAACGCGACGCCTTGTTCGGGAATCCGGTGGCGCGCGGTTTTATCGACGCCCAACAGGAACTGCATAAATTGCAGGAAACGGTCGGTCAGTATATCAGCAAGACGTTCAAGCTCGGACGATTGCCGACGGAAGCCGATTTTGAGGAAGGCGCTTGCGGCCCGAAGTGCGGTTGTGGCGAAGGATGAACATTTTCGATCTTTTGTTGGCGATTGCCCAATAGCCCGCAGACATTCTTTGGTCATTGCGAGCGTCTTCCGTAGCTCCCATTTTCAATGGGAGCCATGCGCCGATTGGAAATCGGCGCTACGGGTATGCGCAAAGCGTGATTAATCCGAGATGTTCCCATCGCCACACGTGACGGCTACCTACAACAGCTCGCGTTGTTCCGGAACCGGCTTGATCAGCTCGGGGTCATCGTTGGATACCTGGTTGACCCGCGTGGAGACCGGCACGGCCTGTAAGTCGACGTCACCGGCGCGCAGGACCGGATCCAGTTCCTGAGGCCGATAGTGCGCATGATTCAACCAAACGCCTTCCTGCCCCTTCTTCAGGATCAACGGCATGCGCGCGTGATAGGGTTTCATGAACGCGTTTGCCGCGCGCGTGAGGATCGTGAAGGTGTACAGCTCGCCTCCATCGCGATCGTTCCAGACTTCCCATAGGCCGGCGAAGGAAAAGAGCGGATGGTCGGGCATCGTGAAGTAGTACGGCGTCTTTCGCTTCTCGCCCGGCGTCGCCTTCCATTCGTAGAACCCGTTTGCCGGCACGAGGCAGCGGCGATAGCGCAACGGATTGCGGAAAGACGATCTTTCCCATACGGATTCGGAGCGGGCGTTGATCATCTTGTAGCCCATGTTCGGGTCCTTTGCCCAGCCGGGCACCAACCCCCAAACACAGAACTCCACGCGCGGACCGCCCTCTCCCGCCGTGATCACCGCCGCCGGCTGGCCCGGGGCAAGATTGTAGCGCGGTTTCAGCATGGCGTTGTCCGGCAACGCCACGTCATACGCCTTCTCCAACTGCTTCGTCTTCGTCGCCTGTACAAACCGTCCACACATGCGCGGAAGCATAGCACATTTAGCAGCCCGTTGAAAACTCATGGCCACATCGTCCACGCCCTCACGGGCGCGGCTACATTGCAGTTTTCTTCGTAGCCGCCGCCGATTACGGAAGGACGCCTGCACCTTGTGTTACAGCACCACAGCGGTGCAAAGCAGACGCCTTATGGACGGATGGACGACTGGACGAGGAGACGAGGGTACGAATGGGAGGAATGAGTGTGAAGGCTGTTTGACGGTCGTCTTGGCCTGATTCATTACCACCCCCGTCATTTCGAGGAACCTTATCGGCGTCGCGCTGATTGGCTCGTGGATAAGAACGGGATAAATGTAAGATGTAGTCATGTCGAGCGTAGCGACCTGTCCGCCGTAGCCGCTTCGGCGAAGGTGGAAGCGAAGCCTGTCCTGAGCGCAGTCGAATGGATCGAGACATCTCCATCTCCGCCAGCCACCGACAGTTCTTTAGGAGCG
>SLGY01000082.1 GCA_007136425.1 Kiritimatiellia bacterium | reverse complement strand
GGCCAGATGCGTTTATCAAATTCCGTATCTTCCCACCCCAGGAACGTGTCGTTCGCGTTCCCCGGCGAACGATCGCGGTTGCCCCAATTAGATTCGCCCATTCCCAGATGGTGGTTCAGGTCCACCCCGCCGTTCAGTTTCATCAACACATTGTAGGCGGACCCGTCCACGTGCGCGCGGAAGGTCAAGTTCGTGCCCGACGTAACGCGCGGCACGGTCATGCGATAACGGTACGGATTGGCATCCGCTTCCTCCTGCGAGTCAAAACCGCGATATTCCAACCCGTGCGGATTGAATTGCGCGTCGCCGTCCGGTCCGTCGCGACGTAGATAGCTCACGGTCCCCGGGATTTCGCCGTCCTGCCGGATTTCCAGCGCGTTTCCGCCCGCCTCCGTCCACTGACGAGCGGGTTCCGGCGAGCGCCAGGAAAAGATGAAATAACCGCCGGGCGGGATAGTCACATTGCCGTTGGCAATTTCGGATGCCCAAACATAAAATGGGCCGCCATAGGTGGAATAGTTCATTAAATACGCATCATCCACGCCGGATTCATGTCCAAACACCGGGTTGATGGGTCGGCTTTGCCCGTCCGCGTAATTGTCGTTCATCATGAACAACATCACGGCGGCGGACCGGTCGTCCATGCCGTCATTCACGCCCCAACCTTCGTCCCGCTTGTCGACACGGGCGTAGGCAACGACATCTTCGTCGCTCCACCGGCCATACTGATAGCCGCGCGCAAAATGTTCGTTGACATACGCCAGATTGGGTAGGCGATTGTCTCCGAACTGGCCAAGAAACGCCGTATTGGCGTGACGCGGAAAGGCGCCGCCCGCGTCCTGCAACGTGCCCGCTTTGAAATTGCCGTCCGTATAGACGATCGGCAACCCGGCGCGCGTCATGTAAAATGCATATTGCAACTCCCGGGCGGCGGCAAAATCGCTGTCGTGACTGTGCGCGAACTGCACACCGACCTGATGCCCATTGGCAAAGGCGTCATTCGGATTCCATCCCGTCTCATCCATTCCAGACAACGTGCCCCATGGAGAACCGAGAATGCCGTTGAGATGGTCCCGCAACGGCGCGTCTTTCAAGCGCATACCCCTGCTGATATATTCCCCGAAACCGGGCGGCTCGCCGAGGTGTTCGCCGAACACCATGGCGTCGTTGCGCGGCAACTTCGTATTGAAAACGGTTTCGCGGTAATTGGGGCTTCCGCTGAGATGCTGGTTGAAGCCCCGCGTCTTGTTGAATTGCAATTGCATTCCACCAACATAGCCCGCCGTGCTGGCGTCATTGCCCGGCTCGCCGAAGAAGAAAGGGGGCACATGCTTGACCGCGTCCAACCGCAGGCCGTCGGCCTTGGTGCGGTCCATTTTCCAACGCACCGCGCGGATGAGATAGGCGTTCACGTCCTCCGTATACGCCTCGGGATTGTTGTCCAACATTTCCTGGGTCACATTGCCGAACCCGACATAATTGCCCTCCGGGTCGTAGGCGTAATATTCGGGGTTGTCCGGATGCCGGACAAAACTCAAGCCGGGATGATGCGCGCCTTCATACGGCCCGTGGTTGTGGTTCCAACCGCCGGCGCCCACTTCGTGGGCAATGTCAATCAAGTCCGACAAGCCGAGATGGAGCACCTGCCATACATCGTTCCAGTCGCGGGTGTTATCCCATTTCCGGTAAAACCCGTCTTCGGTCACGCGCAGATGGAAGTCCTCGGGCAGCATCCCCGGATAAATGTCGAGAGGGGTGGATTCATTGAACCCCGGCACATCGAAGGCGCGGTGGTTCATGATGTTGTCAAAATAAACGCGAATGCCGAAACGATGCGCCGTACGCATCATTTCGTGCAGTTCGGCTTCGGTCCCGTAAAAGGTGCGGACCGTGCCCCGCTGATCCTTGCTGCCCAGATCGAACGGGTCCCACAGATCGTAGCCCACGGACAAGCCGCCACTGGCCTTCGTCGGTGGCGGCAGCCACATCGCGTTATAGCCGGCTTCGGCCAATTCCGGCATCTTCTGGGTCAGCGAACGCCACGGCATCTGAAAATATTGGAGGATGACTTCCGCGCGCACCGGCAGGGCAAGCATGAGCAGCACACAGAAAAGGGTCAAACGGGGGAAGACAAACATATGTCGATTCATTCAATCACCTCTATATTAACTGAACGGCGGGTACAGGGCCCAATAAAGACCTCACCTTGCTGCGTGCTACGTATGTAAGACACGACACTTCTTGCAAGCCTGCGACCACTCAGAACGTACCCGTGGACCGAAACTCAGTCAAACCTTTTAGCAAGAAAAAGGTGACGTAGATTGTACGGATTTCCCCAAAAAACCGGGGTTTTTCCCCGCCAACCCGATCTTCACGGATCGACAGGCCGCAACGCCTTGTAGGCGTCACGGGCGGCTTCTCCCAGATCGGGATGGAGATAATCGCCGAACGTAAAAAGAATGAGCCGGTCAAAATACGGACGTGCAGCCTGCACCTGCCCCCGTAAACGGTCCGCCGGAGCGGGGACGGCCTCGAAGGGCGCATCGGGACCGGACACCTGCTTGAACGTCTCAATCACACCCCATAATTCCGGCAACGAGCCTTGATCACCCGCACGGTCCGCGTTCCACAGGCGACTGAACGCCTCGTAGTATAGATGCACGTAAGGCAAAGGGGGATCCCCCACCCCGACGCCGTCTTGCAGAAGGAGATAATCGACGCCGGTTCCCGCCATAATATCCACGAAATTCTGCACGACATAATCCGGGGTCGTCCGCCCGCGGAAGAACGCGCTGACCGACACGGCCCGCTCCGGATCGTTGGCGCGCAGGATGGCCGTCATCCGTTCGAGATAATCCCGCACCAAAGCCGTCATCTCCGGCGTGCGCCAAGTATAGTCGTCCACTTCGTCGGGGATATAATAGCCCGTCCATACGGCTCGCTCTCCGAACGCATCGAGCAAGGCGCGTTGCAACCGTTCATTACGCGCCATGCGAATACGGAAGAAATCGCGGATCACCTTTTCGCGTCCCTTGATCTGGTCCCAGTACTCCGGATGATGCTGCAAGCCCAGAATAAGGCTCATCCCCTCCGCTTCGGCGGCTTCGAATATCCGCTCCAGAACGGGATAGACTTCCGTCATTCCCTTCAAGCGATCCCGCGAGCGCGCATCATTCGGTTCGAAATAGAGCATCGGTTCTTCCGCCGTCCATTGCACAATGAGGATCTCGCCGCCCAACGCCTTGATCTGCCGGAAATCCTCGCGCCAGTCCTGGACGGACCGCTCCGCCTTATCGCGATGCAATTGAATGAAGGAACCGGCGATGTCGGCTTGGGCGGACGTCGCAAGGATCAGAATCGCCAGGCCTATTAATATTCTTTTCATTTTCTCGTTCTCGCCTCCGTGCGCCGATTGAAAATCGGCGCTACGTAGATCCCATTTCCAATGGGATCACCGTCATCTCGCAAAATTCACGCCTATGATCCAGCCCTCGAAATCGTTGTCGTCGATATTCGCCGGCGAGCGGTCGAATCGCCCCCACACATAATGCGCGTGCGCCGTCAGCGCCCAGCGATCACGCGTCAACGCGCGCTCACCTTCAAGCAAACGAAAATTCACACCCGGCCCGTAATACCAGTACGTTCCGACCCCTTCCGGATCGTTGTCCTGATAGCGTCCAACCAGCATGGCTTCGGGCGCGGTCAACAGCAGGTTCTCGGACAACTGGAAACTGGGGCCGATGTTGCCCTGCCCGAAAAAGATCCAGCGACGGGGCGATTCCAGATAATAGCTTATCTCGCCGTAGAAGCGCCGATACACCCACACGTCCTGCTCGCGCAACGGGCGTTCGCCCGCCTCGATGCCGTACGTGTTGCGCCACAGCCAATTGTCTTCGGCGTTGTCGCCGATCTTAAACAGCCGCTCGAACCCGAACACATAATTATGGCGCACGAACGGCTTGTACATGATGCCCAAACCGCCCTGATAACTGTCCTCGTCCAGACTCCACGAGCCGGGCTCAAAGTTCCACAACACGCGAAGGAACGCGTCCAGCGTGCGCTCGTTCCGAAATCCGATTTTCGGCGGACGGAACCCTGCCGAAATCCCGCCCTGCGACTGCAATGCGCCGTCCGCGGAATCGCCCGGCGCGCCCGCGGGCAATTCGCGTTCATCAAAATCAAAGTCCGTGCGTTGTCCGTACAGCTGAAAGCTCCACGTCTTGTCGAGCTTGGTATATTCCTGTTTGAGGCTCATGCGCGTTTCGCTGTACGTTTCCGCCTCATCCTCGTCTTCCACGTACGGGATGACTTCGTCGTACAGGACAATGCCCGCCTCGAACGATTCCCTGGCGTCCGGGTTGCGATGGTCCTTCATGGACTGGTAACCGCGCTCCTGCCACGCGTCTATGTCATAGGGGTACATCACCAGCGATCGGTCGAGCCATTCCGTACCCGCCTCATATTCCTTGAGGTCGCCGAGGATGAATGCCAAGTCGCCCCAGAAGGTGGACGGAAACTCGTCCGCGTACGGCGTCAGCCCCATCAAATCCTCCTCCGCCAAATCCCAATCTTCTTCATGCAGGTAGGCGAGGCCCCGTTGATAACGCGCCTGCAGCAGGCTTTCGTCGCGTTCCAGCGTCGCACTGAAATACTCAATGGCGTCGGTCCACTGTTCGAGACGATAGGCCGCGAGGCCCATGACCTCGTACACCTGTCCCGCCAACTCCGGGTAAGCTTCCACATCGCCCACCAACCGCCGCCCATGCTCAATCACTTCCTCAAATTGATCGCTACGCAACAACGCGCGCAGGCGCACCAATTCCAGCGTGCTATCCGCGCGCAGTGCCAGCGCCGCCTCGATGTCCGCCAATGTTTCGGCATCGCGGAACTGGTCGTAATGCAAGTAGGCCCGGTTGGCAAAGAAGTTGAATTGTTCCTCGCGCCCAAGATCTTCGGGGCGCCGAATACGGTTCATGTACGCCAAGGCCAGGCCCGGCATGGGCGGATGCCGATTGTAGAACGAAAAGGCGATATACATATGAAACACGTCTTCGTCGTCGGCGATCGGCAGCAGTCGTTCGAGAACATCGTCGTACCGTTCGAGCTGATAGTCCGCGCGCGCGCGCGCCAGTTGCCAGGCCCGGCCGGGCGATCCGTAATCGCGCGCCCGGTCCAGCCAGCGGATGGCTTCTTCCGGCTCGTTCCACAAAAGATGAATATCCGCCAGCACGGTACACGCCCTGAAACGGTCGTCGGCCTCGTCCAGGTGTTCCAGAGCCCCCTCGAACATTTCCGCCGCTTCGCCATACCGTTCGTCGCCATACAACTGTACGGCGTACTCGAACAGGAAACGCCCTTCCGGCATGTCTTCGGTCAATTGACGCATGTACTCGTAATAGGCGTCTCGTTCGCCGCGTTCGCGGTGGAACTGGGCGAGTTCATAGCGCGCCGAGCGCCGGAGCGGATCCGGCGCGTCGCGAGTTTCGACGACCCGCTCCAACACGGCGGCGCTTCGTTCCAGCCAGTCTTGCGCGGCCTCCTCGGCGCCCTCGTCCTGCAGCCGAGCGGCATGCTTGCGTGCGACATAGTGAAAGTCCAAAGCCGTTTCCGCATCGAATGCGGCATCCAGATACTCCGCATAGTGCGACAGGGCGTCCTCCCATTGCCCGGCGCGTTCCGCCGCCGCGGCGGCCACGCGCAGGAAGCCCGGATCGTCGATCGCCTCATACAAGGACAACGCCGTCTCGTGCGCCGCCGCGTGTTCCTCGCGCACAATATGCCAATTCAAGCGGCGCTCTTTGACCTCAAACCGGAAGGCGTCGCCGATATCCGTGCGCGCCTCGAACGCGCGGGCCGCCCGAATCGCCTCGTCAAGCATACCGCCCTCCTGCAAGGCGTCGAGACGCGCGAGGGCGGCCGCTTCGTCGAACCCGATGTCCAACCGTTGAGCGTACCAGTCGGCCGCATCGGCGTAGCGTCCGTCGCGATAAGCCGTCAGACCGCGTTGATGCAGGATATCCGTCCGCTCGGGCGGGTCACGATAATGTGCGGCGGCCGTCTCCAGGGCGGTATCGGCGGCCGCCCAGTCTTCCCGATGAAAATGGGTGTATCCCAATTGTCGTTGCAGACGGGCGCGATCCGCCTCGGTATCCGCCTTCCGCAATGCGGATTCATAGGCTGACACCGCGGCGTCGTATTGCTCGAGATTGAACTGCACATACCCGATTCGTTCATACAACGCCGCCGCTTCCCCGTCCTCGTCCAGGCGCAACGCCGCTTCCAACTCTCCCAACGCCTCTTCCCATTGATAACGACGCAACGCACATTCGGCCAGAAATGCGCGACGCCGCGCCGTATCGTCCCGCGCAAGCAACGTGCGCATGAGTGTCTCGGCTTCATCGTACCGGTTCAATTGGAACAGCGCCTCGGCCTTGTTCTCGCGCGCATCGTCCAGGCGCGGATGATCCGGCGAAGCGCGACCTGTAAAGGTCGACAGATCCTTCAAGGCCGACGCCCACCCTTCTTCGCGCATGTCGATGAACGCGCGTTCGAGATACAGTTCCGTATACTCGGGATACAAGGACAGCAGTTCCTCCACCAATTCCCGCGCTTCCGCATGGTCGCCGAGTTGATTGTGCACGTTGATCAGCATGACCCGCGCGCGGTTGTTGCCCGGATCATTGGCAATCACCTCAAGCAACGCCCGGCGCGCGGCGGAATAATCCTCGCTCGCCACGTATTCGTGCGCGCGGCGAATGAGCGCACTGTTCAAGAAACGGATTCGTTGCCGCTCTGCACCGGTGTACTCGGAACGGGACTCGGGAATAGGCATGGCGACCGCCGGTTCCGGCGTCCAGATGACGGCCATCCCGATGCAGAACAACAAGAGCCGGACGCAGTCGACCGGCGCGATCGCACGGATTACGCATATGCCCCTGTTCATGGTTCCCTTTTCAGACAGGCGTCCAACTGGTCCTGCGTCACCAGGTTCATCTCCAGCAGGATATCGCCCAAACGTTGGTCCGTCCGTTTTTGGCGGCGCAAGGCTTCCTTCAACTGGTCCGTCGTAATGAGCCCCTCGTGAAGCAAACGTTCGCCAAGCCGCGAACCCGGATGACGAACGGAGGGGTCAATTCGGTCGTAACCGCGCCGAATGGCGAAATCGATATCGGCGCCCGCCGTGAGGCGATAGATCACCTTCCGGCCGAGCAGCCCGCTCATGGCGTCCTCCGATACCCCTTCGGTCCCGGCTTGCCGGGCCAGGACAAGCACGCCGTCGACCAGATCCACGGGAAACACGCGATGTTCCATGGCATATTCGCGCGGTACCAGTTCAAGCAGATCACGGCGCGCGTACGGGTCGATCTCCACCGACTGTTTGTGTTCCTGCGACGCCACGACATCGACGATGTCCTCCTCCCAGAGAACGCCTTGCTTCACCAGGATTTCGCCGAGCATGCCGCCTTCGCGCTGTTGAACGGCCAGCGCTTCTTCCAATTGATCGGCCGTAATCATGCGGCGCTCCATCAGCAGGTCGCCCAGTTTGCGCCGGTACGCGCGCATCTGCGCCTCGCTGGGCCAAGCGTGCTCCGTCTTGCCCCAGGCCGGCGCCTTGCCGCTGATCCGGGCCTGTGCGAAACGATAAATCGCCATTACCGTCGCGCAGAAATTGACGACATTACCCACCAGTAGCCGGGGCGCCGCCAGCAGCCCTTCGAACACATTGTAAATGGTGGCCGTGGCATACATGCGATTCACTATGCGCCAGCCGAAAAGCCCCAACACCACCATACCCAGCTTGAACCAAACCTCACCGGGTTCCACCAGCGGCGGAATCCCGGCCTCGGGACGCCAGGCGTTGTACGCGATGACGCCCGCCCAATACAACGCAACCGCATAGCCCATCACGACGGCGAGATTGGTCACCAACGCCTTGCGGTCGCGGTACAGAAAATAGTTCGCGCCCAGCGACCGGGTCCAGCCCGCCCGCCATCCCTGCAGGGCGATACCCAGAATCCACCGGGACTTCTGGCGCACAGAAGCGCGGAACGTGTGCGGGAAGAACTCGCGCGTCGCCACGGGCTGCCGCACAACCGCCTCCTTCTCGCCGCGCCCGAACCAGCGTTTCTTTTTCTGACGAAACTCAATCCACTGCTGTAGAAAGATCTTCTTGCCGGGCATTTCATTCAATAACAGGCCCAACAAATAGTCTTCCGTCAGCGAGTCGATATCAAAGATTTGATTCTTCCTCTTGCTCGCCAGCCATTCCATCGTGCGCTTGCTCAGCGCCGTCCCCACACCGGCGGAAGGGAGCGTGGCGGCGAGCACTTCGCGCGCGCGCATGTCTTTTGTATGACTCTCCGCAAACTCGTCTTTATACACGCCGGCCACGACCTGGCGCCACGGGGTTTCCAGGGGAAAGACAGGCAGTTGTATGAAATCGACGCGCGGCACCAGATGATTGATGAACTTCAACCACAACGGATGCACGATGTCTTCGGCGTCGTGCATGACGAACGCCTCGAAATTGATCCGTCGTTCTTTTTCAAAAATCCGGATTCCCTGATAGATCCAGTTCAAGCAATCGGCCTTATTCGTCGGCCCGTCCGCCGGGGTCACCACGATATCGATATTCGGAAACACTTCCCGGGCCTTTTCGGCTTCGAGCAACGTGGCTTCGTCGTTCGGATAGACGCCGACAAAGATATGGAAATTCTTGTAATCTATCGCGCCCGCCGTATTCAGCAACATGCGCTGGATGACACTGGACTCATCCCAGGCGGGAATCATGATGGCAATCGGCTTCTCGGGCGCGGCCGCCAATTGCTCGCGGGTTACCGGCTTGATGTACCTGCCGCGAAAAAGCTTTCGGTAGAGGAGTCGCCCATAATGGACAAGGTCCATGAACAGATCGTCCAACCCGCTGATCAAGAAAACGACCACGAGCACAATGAACAACACGCGAAACGAGTACCAGACCCAATAATCTATGCCCAAGAATTCCATTATTCACCAATCCGACAATACGCTAGCCGGCTGCAACCTCCATAAACACTTCCAGCGCCTTGACATGCCGCTCAACGGCCCGGCCATCCCCATACGGATTGCTTATTCGTGACATATTTAACCAAATATCTTTATTTGTCATCAATTCTTCTGCGTTTTCTACAATAATCTCCCGGCGCGTGCCTACAAGGCGTACAGTACCCGCTTCGACCGCCTCGGGCCGTTCCGTCGTATCCCGCATGACCAGCACCGGTTTGCCCAGGCTGGGGGCCTCTTCCTGTACCCCTCCGGAATCGGTAAGAATGAGGTGCGCGCGGTTCATCAGGCCTACAAACGGCAGATAGTCCAAGGGCTCAATGAGGTGGATATTGGATGAGGGCGTATCGTGTCCGCGCAGGATCCAATCCACGGGCTCGCGCACACGCGGATTCAAATGGACCGGATAGACGAAATGCACGTCGGGAAAGCGCTGCGCCAACTCGGCGATAGCCCGGCAGATCTGCTCGAAGCCCTGTCCGAAACTCTCGCGTCGATGACCGGTGATAAGCACCATTTTCGGATCCTGCCGGTCCGGGTCTGGTTGCAGCGCGTCCGGCAGCGTCGGTATTCGCGGCGGTGTTTCCCGGATCTTTTCAAGGGCCAGGAACAGCGCGTCAATGACCGTATTACCCGTGACTACGATCTCCTCATCCGGGATATGTTCCCGCAACAGGTTCTTCCGACTGGTCTGGGTGGGCGCAAAATGGAGCGTTGCCAGGTGCGACGCCAGCACGCGATTCGCCTCCTCCGGCCAGGGCGATTGCAGGTTGCCGGTGCGTAAGCCCGCTTCGACATGCCCCACCGGGATGTGCTGATAAAAGGCCGCCAGCGCGGCGCTGAACACCGTGGTCGTGTCGCCCTGCACCAGGATCATGTCCGGTCGCGCGGATTGCAGGTAGGCCGAGATACCGGTCAGTGCGGAAGCGGTAAGATCCGCCAGGGTCTGATCGGGGCGCATCAGGTTCAAATCCGTGTCGGGCGCGATACCGAACACCGAACAAACCTGATCGAGCATCTCCCGGTGCTGGGCGGTAACGCAGACTTCGCAGGTGAACGCCGGATGCGCTTTCAGCGCCAAAATCAACGGCGCCAGCTTGATGGCTTCCGGGCGCGTACCGAATATGACAGCGATCTTCTTCGTGGCCTTCATCGCGGCTTTATGAAACGGCGGGCCAGTTTCCTATGGTTTCGATCTCGTCCAGACACCGCGCGAACGCATCGACCACCGCCGGATCAAACTGCGTGCCGCGATGGCGCTGGATTTCCTCGCACGCCTTTTCCCGGGACAGGCTCTTTGCATACGGGCGCTCGGCGCGCATGGCGTCGTAGGCGTCCACCACGGCAAATATACGGGCCCCCAAACAAATTTCCTCGCCCTTCAAGCCGCGCGGATAGCCGTCGCCATCATAATGTTCCTGATGCGATAACACGATCTCGGACGCGTCCTGCAAAGCCGGACTGCGCCGGATGATGTCGTACCCGATGCGCGGATGCCGTCGCATAATTTTACGTTCCTCGTCATCAAGCGGGCCGGGTTTCAGCAGGATCGAATCCGGCACTGCAATCTTGCCGATGTCATGCAGCAGGGCGCCGATTTCAATAGTGCGGGCTTCCGCCCCGGACACCCCCATCTCGCGCGCCAACACCTTGGCCATGGCTGCGACCCGTTTGCTATGTTCGCCCGTCTTCTTTTCGCGCGCATCGAGCATCGTGGCCATGGCTTCGAGCGTGAACTGAAACGATTCCCGCAGCTTTTCCAAGGCGTCGGAATGGGCGGTGCTCTTCTCGCGTACCATATCCTCCAGATGCATCTGGTAACGCCGGTTTTCAAGCAGCAACCGCCGATACTCGACAGCGCGCTGGACCGCCGCAATGATCGGCGCACGGGCAAGAGGTTTCCGCAACAGATCATAGGCGCCGTAACGCAAGGAGCGGATCGCATTTTCAGCAGACACCTCCCCGGTAATCACGATCGGAACGACCGTGCTGTCAATCTGCTTCATCTGTTCAAGCAGATCCAGTCCGGACTCGACACCGAGATTAAGATCCACCAGCGCCGCGTCGAACTGTCCCCGCTCGGATTGCAACGCCGCAATGGCGTCCTGGACCGCCCCCGTCGTGATGACGTCGAACCCTTCGCCCACCAGAATCCGTTTGACCAAGGTGCATATGGCCGGATCGTCATCAATCACCAGCACCATGCCGGACGAATCGGCCTTTTCCCGATCGGACACCGCGTCCGTCCGGGGATGCCCCCCGACGGAAGTCGTCAATTCTTCCGCCACGCAAATTTGATTGCGCCCGAATTGTTTCGCGCGATACAGCGCCTTGTCGGCGCGCGACAGAAAGCGGTCGGCCGAGTCGCCCGAGGACGCGGTCACCGTGGCGGTGCCGATGGAGATCGTCGTCCGCAAATCGTGCATCCCCCGACAGAACGTGTGCGCACGAAGCGCCTGCAAAACGCGTTCTGCCACCCGCCGCGTTTCAGCGCGTTCGGACCATGGCAGAATTACGGTTATTTCATCGCCGCCAAAGCGGCACACGACATCCGAATCCCGTACGCTTGCGCGGATCAGGTTTGCACATTCCATAAGCACCTGGTCACCGACAATATGTCCGTGCGAATCGTTCAGCGTCTTGAAGTGATCAATATCGACGACCATCAAACCCAGCGGAAACCGGTGTCGCAGGGAGAGATCCCATAAACGGTTCAACTCATCCTCGAACCCCCTGCGGTTCGTCAAGCGGGTCAACGAATCGCGCAAAGCCATGTCGCGCAATTCCCGGGTCAGCTTGTCGCGCTCCGATTCGGCGTGCTTGAAATCCGTAATATCGGTAATCAACCCGTCGTACCCGACCAAACGCCCGTCATCATTCCGGCGGGCGACCGAGGTATTCTTCAGCCAGCGAACGCCCCCGTCCCGATGATAAATCCGGTGCTCGATAACCACGACCGGAGCGCCCGCCGTAAGTTCGACCACCTGATTCAATATCGCTCCCGCGTCTTCGGGATAGATCCTGTTACGCCAGAGATCGGGGTCCCGGGCATATTCCTCCGCCGTATAGCCGGTGACCTGCTCGCAGCCGGGTAAATTCACGGCATTGACTACAGCCCCGTCCTGCAGGTCAACCGAATAGACAAAGCCGTTCGTGGCGCGGACAAGTCGTTCGTATCGCTTTCGCTCCTCTTGCAACTGGTCGGTGGCTTCGTGCATCCGTTGCAATGAGTTTTTCAGCCGGTCTTCCCGCTCTTTAAGCTCCTTATTGGCGCGAACCAGCTCCGCCTCCACCTGTTTTCGCTTGGAGATATCACGGCTGGCAATGAGCATACCGCGACTTTCCCCGTCTTTGTCCGACAACGCCTGGGTCGCGGTTTCCAGATGAATATAGTGCCCGTCTTTGTGCAGGAATCGACTTTCAATCTGTCCCTGCCGCCCGGCATACGCCGCCTGGAACGCTTTCACGTGCCCCTCTTTTTGAGCCGAATCGATGAAGTCAAAGACCGATTTACCAATCAACTCTTCCGGGGCGTAGCCAAGCGCACGGCGACTCGAAGGCGTGACATAACGATATCGGCCATCGGCATCCAGCATGGCCACCACATCGGACATGTTCTCCGTGATCTGCGAAAAGAGAACGTATTGAGATCGCAGATCGCCTTCCAGCTCTCGTTCCCGCGTGAAATCCAGGGAGATCTTTACAAAATACTCGATGTCTCCCTGCGGGTTCCGTATTGGGGATATCGATGCCTTTTCCCAATAGCGTTCCCCGTTC
This sequence comes from Kiritimatiellia bacterium, assembly GCA_007136425.1. GTDB lineage: Bacteria > Verrucomicrobiota > Kiritimatiellia > SLAD01 > SLAD01 > SKZA01. Next base: position 2,505 of record SLGY01000082.1, on the reverse strand, counting down.
TTCTTCCGGTTATGGAATTCGCCGAACCATTCCTCTCCGTTCAGAACCGTATTCCAAAGCGCACGATACTCGTCCGCATCCATGTCCCCGGACTTCATCATGCGGGTATGTTTGCCCAGCACTTCGTCCGGCCCATAGCCGGTTATCTCGCAAAACCGCCGGTTGACATACACGAACAAGCCGTCACGGCTCACCAGAGCAATCGCCACCGGCCCTTGTTCCAGCGCCTTGTAAAGAAGCGCGCGTTCGGCAGGTTCCTGGATTGGCAGTCCTGCGGCATATGTATCGTTTCTTTGCACCTGGATGGCACGCCCAATGCGCATTTTTCTAGCGGGCTAGCAGACGAGGGACGTGCGTCCCCCTTTCATTTCAATGAATTGATAAGGGTATTGCGCACGCAATAACCTGTCCACAAAAACAGTCTCCCAAATATACGCGATGAATGATTGCTTGCGAGACCGACTTCTTGACACGGCGCCGTCCCGTGCCCAAATATACGGGCATGCAAAACATCCATGAGGTCAGGCACCCGCTGGTACAACATCATCTGGTCCAACTCCGCGACAAGCGGACGACGCCCGAGTCTTTCCGTCATATTGTCCAACGTCTTTCCATCCTCTTGAGTTACGAAGCCTGTCAACATCTGGAGACGGAAGCGATCGACGTGGACACCCCGTTGGCGACGGCGAAGGGACATCGGCTGCGGCAACGAATCGCGCTGGTCCCCATTCTGCGCGCCGGCCTGGGCATGGTCGAGCCGGTACTGGATCTCCTGCCCAATTCACAAGTCTGGCATGTGGGCTTTTATCGCGATGAGAAGACCCATAAGCCGGTTGAGTACTACAAGAAGCGCCCGCACTCCGAGCCGGTCGACATCGCCATGGTCCTGGACCCGATGCTCGCTACCGGCGGATCAGCCGTGGCCGCCCTGAAAGCAGTCCACGAGTGGGGCGCCGAGCATGTGAACCTGCTGGTGATGATCGCCGCCCCCGAAGGCATCGCCAAAGTACACGACCAGTTCCCCGACACCCATATTTACGTGTGCGCCATTGATGAGCAGCTCAATGAAGACGCCTTCATCGTCCCCGGCCTCGGCGATGCGGGCGACCGGATTTTCAATGCGCAGCCCGACGTCGAAACGTGATGGACGCCCCCTTCTATTATGAGCTTGTGGGGTATATCGCCTCCGTCCTGATCGCCGTGTCGCTCATGATGAGCAACCTGATCAAGCTGCGCACCATCAATATGCTCGGCGCAGCCGCCTTTGCGGTGTACGGCATCCTGATCGGCTCGATTCCCGTGTCCGCGATGAATTCGTTCATCGTGCTGATCAACGTCTATTACCTCTTCATCATGTACCGGGCCAAAGAGTTCTTCCGACTCCTGCAAGTGCCGCCGGACAGCCCGTACCTGCATCATTTCCTGGAGTTTTACGCGAAGCAGATCCGCCGCTTTCAACCCGCGTTCGATTTCAAGAAGGACGATCACTGGATGCCCGTCTTCATTCTGCGCAACATGATTCCCGCCGGACTGATCCTTGGAACCCGGGTCGGCGAGAATCACTTTCGTGTCGAACTGGATTTTGCCATCCCGAAATATCGCGACTTCAAGATTGCGCACTTCTTGTTCTGCAAGAAGAAGGATTTCTTCCTCGACAAGGGCATCCGCTGGATCGACAGCCTGAAAGGCAACGAAACGCACAATGCCTACCTCGAACACATCGGCTTTCAACCCGATCCCGATCGCTCCGATTACTACGTACTCGACCTACACGAACCCTGCGAACCGTGACGCGGCGCCGCCTCTCCGCACAAGCGCATGGAAAAATGGCCGCAAGAAGGCACAAAGAAGCGCAAAAGGGAATTCCCAACCACGGATGGACACAGCGCGGCATAGCCGCAACCTAAGACTTTTTTACCACAGAGGACACTGAGATCACGGAGGGAAGGTGGGATGGAATGATATTCCCTCCGCCTGCTTCGTGTCCTCCAGCGCAGCGGGTGGTGAAAACGGACAGGCAGAAGCGCGGACCTCCCGGGTTTTGTACGAAGTCTGTTTCCCTCTCGACTCCTTTCCTACACTTAACCGCACCCCTTAAACGAATACACTTACCCGAACCGCTTACCCGCCTTCCGATATCTCACGAACCATGCTCCCCGAAGGGGAGCGATTCATGAGGGGGCTGTATCAAAACCCTAGGCAAGAGCTCTTAGAAATGAGTTTTTGGAGTGCGGCGCTCTGCGCCGCTTTGGATCGACACTTTGTAACGTGCTTATTGACAAGACAATAGAAAGCGGCGCAGAGCGCCGCACTCCAAAGCGCTTCGCGCAAGAGCATGTTGAAACCCCTGAAACCGATCCTTTTGATACAGCCCCAAGAGAAGTGCGCGAGGCAATACCCGTGCTCCCTGAAAGGGAGCTACAAGGAATTTGTTGCACCCCTTCAGGGTGCGGGATGAGAAGAGCCCTGTCCGGTTCCTCGGGGCGTTGCCCCGAGCTGACGAAT
>SLGY01000146.1 GCA_007136425.1 Kiritimatiellia bacterium | reverse complement strand
CGTCGATATCATCCAGCCCACGCCGACCGTGATACTTGTAATATCCGCCGAACGCCTTCAGCCGCACATAATCATCCACCTGTTCCAGCGGCAGCCGGCCGCCCAGCTCCGCGTCCCAACCCCGCATCGCTATTTCATATTGCTCGAAATAACGGGTCATCGTCGTGCGCGTAGTGCGCGTCCTTTCGCGATGAATCGTCTCCAGATCCTGTAAAATGCTGTTGCCTCTTCCATACGGATCGTTCCATTGCGTCTCGCTGGACCTGCTGGTCCTGCGCGCAACCGATTCCTCCACCGTGGAGAATTCGTCGACCAATTCTTCCGTGTCCAGCGGCAGATATACGTTCGCACGCAAATCCACATAATGGGTAAGGTATTCCGCGCCCAACCCGACCTGATCGAACGTCGACCCCGCTGCGGTATCGCGCCGATCATAAAAAACGTTCACACCGCCTATCGCCTGTCCCTCATTGAGCAGGTGCCGATATCCGATGCCGATGTTGTATTCTTCCTCGCTGCGATCCGTGAAACTAAAACGCGGATTCAAATACAGAAGCCCGGCGCCGTTGAAATGCAGCGGAATTACCACATCACCAATCCCTTCGGTGTAATTCTCCGTGGTCAACCCGCCCAACGTCAGCAACGGGTTCAACCTTTCGTATTCCGCCGCCTCCAATTCGGAAGCCGACACGGAGGCCGTATGAAAACCGAACGCGAACAACACGATAAGTACGGACAACGCAACGGATCTTATATGCATGACTTACTCCTTATGGATGTGTACGGCGGATTAACGAGACGTGAAAAGGAAGGAAGGGAAAAGCAAAGCGAGCGGTGATAAGCAGTGGAGAGGGCAATCCCGGGAACGGGATCGCGCGTTGCATTCGTTACGGATAAGGAATCTATCCAATGCCCTGCTTTCATTGGAGTGAATTGTTATCACCTCATGCCTCAACTTGTCAATAGGGTATTCCATTATAATTCCCGCCATGCTCATCCCTATGATTTTCAATCGTTCTTTCGTGCAGGATGACCTACGTCATAGACGCCTCCACATGCCCGGGTATGGACATGTGCTGATAGCCTTGAAGACGTTCGTTGGCTGAGTCGTCCACACGAAATACATCCGTGCCCCTTCGGAGAGCATTGTCCGAGGGATATCGGAAGGCGAGGGAGCGGGACGGGTAAGGGTATCCGTTTAAGGGTGGCGGTTACATGTAGAAATGAATCAACACGCCCTGACGACGGCGATAAAAAATCGCCGCGCCCGGGAGGGCGTGGCGATGTGTGAGGCAGAATAGTTCAACGGGCTATTCGCACGTTGACGGGACTACGACGTTTCAGCTTCGCATTCCGCACCTAGCAGCCCGTTGAAAAAGTCACGGCCACATAGTCCACGCCCTCACGGGCGCGGCTACATTGCAGTTTTCTTCGTAGCTGCCGCCGTGAGGCGGTGGATGGCACACCAACAAACGTTTTTCAACGGGCTGCTAGATAAATCGCGGGGCGGTGGCGCGGGGTGCGCCCGCCGCTCAGGTGACGGCGCGGAGCTTATTCGCCGCACGCGATTTGTATCGAACGGCCGTGTTCTTCTTAAGGACATTGCGCTTGGCGGCCTTGTCCAGAATCGAGCAGTACTCGCTGAAAGCCTGTTGCATCATCGTCTTGTCCTGACCGTTCAGGGCGTCCTGAAAACGACGGCGATGGCGCCGCACGCGGGAGCGCACGGCATAGTTTTCGCGGCGCTGCCTTTCCGACACCCGCATTCTCTTCTTTGCACTGCTCAAATTCGGCATATACGTAAACTCCGGTTCTTGCTATCAAAACGTACCGGTCAAATTTCATCCGTAAGGGATTCTTTACCGGGATTGCGGAACGGACATTGATCCGCGCATTCAAAAGTGGTGTAATACTATTCAGAGTCGCGGTCAAGTCAACCCGCGTTTTAAACTATTTTTCCCAATGCACGATCAACGCTTAAACGCAGAGGGTCGGCCTGTATTCTGGTCCGACATGATGGCGCGCTGGCACACGCTTCCGCCCGAAGTCCGCCGACGCGCCGCGCAACGCGCGGGGATGCACCTGCACACGCTCTGGCGGAACCGAGTGGATCTCGCGCACCTGCCGCTGGCGTTGTCGTGCTTTATTTGTTCGGACAAGGATGTGCGCTGGGAAGTCCCGGAAGACCGGCTCCGACATTTGCGTTTCCGGCAAAGCCATGACGCGGTGCGCCGGACGTTGATCCGCTGGCACCGCGCCGAGGGTCACGCCTTGTCCCGCCGGGAAGCCGCCCTATTTCTCAACGGGTTTTTGAAACGCGAAGGGCTGGAACGAACAGCCAAACGCCAGTTTGCGCGCGAACTGGCGATGGAAGGCGAACAAGACGGCGCAGCGCGGCCCGCCCGGGAATACGCCCACGCATTGCGAACGGAGGCCGAGTCCGGGCACGGACCGTATCGCGGTTGGTGGGCGCCGGACGCCGGTCTGCCCGCCGCCATACTGGCGTCGGAAGTCGATCGCGCCGAACGCACCCATGCCGGACGCCCCCTGAAACAAGGTCCGCGCATCACGGTCTTCCGTGCGACGTTGTTCGGCAAGGACACACTCGTCAAACGATACGAAACGGGGTCCCTGGCCGAACGGGCAAGATATCTCCTGCGCACCAGCCGCGGACGTCGCGCGTGGGCGGTCGGGGAAACCTTCCGCGTGTTGTCCATTCCAACCCCGCGCGCCTACGGTTATCTCGAGGTGCGCATGGGGCGTCTCCCCCTGCGGAGTTATGTGTTCACGGCGTTCGAAACGGAATCGGACACCGCGCGCCGCTGGGTGTGCCGACATTGGCGCCGCGCCGACGACTCCGTTAAACAGGCTTTTCGCGCCGCGTTGCAGAACGCGCTGCTCAAACTGTACCGGGCGCACATCTATCATGCCGATACGAAACTGGCCAACCTGATGGCTCACCCGATGGACGGATGCGCTGCTCCGAACTTGCAATGGATTGATCTCGAGTGCGTCCGGTTCGGCGTTCGGCCCAGCCGGCATCGCGTGATTCGTAATCTGGTCCAACTGAATGGCTCCGCACGAAACGCCTGGGTGACGGAAGAAGAACGAGTGACGTTTCTGAAAGAGATGGCCCGTTGGTTTCCATTTCTTGCGAACCCGCGCGTAACCGAGAAGATACGGCGTTGGACGATTGCCCGCTGGAAAAAGGAGTTGCGCACCCGATGCGGCCCCTGAAAGCACTGACGGGATTGCTCCTGCTACCCGCCTGTGTCGCCGTCACCCGGTCGATCGCCGAACTGGTCGACGACCTGTCCGGCGGCGCAATACACGGTTTCTCCACCAGCGCGTGGGGACTGATCCTTGGCTTCTTGCTTTGGCTGTTTCTCTATCTGGTCATCCCCCGCCCCGTGCGCACCTATGTGCTGGCGCATGAGCTGACGCATGCGCTGTGGGGCTGGGCCATGGGCGCCAAGGTGAAAGGCCTGAAGGTAACGAAGCAGGGCGGACACGTGAAGTTGAGTCGCACCAACTTTTTGATCACGCTGGCCCCCTACTTCTTTCCGTTCTACACGATGCTGGTCATCCTCCTGCATGCCGGACTCAGCGTCTTCTACGATATGACGCAGTACGAGCCCGTCTGGCTAGGCTGGGTCGGGCTCACGTGGGGATTCCATTTCACCTTCACCCTGTCCACCCTGCGAACGCAACAACCGGATGTGCAGGAGCACGGTAAGATTCTTTCCTACACCGTCATCTACTTGTTCAACGTGCTGGGTATCTGCGTATGGATCGTGACCGTATCGGACATCACTTGGAGCGCTTGGACTGAACAGTTGTGGGCATTCAATCGGGACACTTACGAAGGGGTGTGGAACGGGGTGACCTCTTTCGCCGATAACCTGCTGCAACGGTATGGACAATAACGATGCGCCGAACGCCGGGTCATGGCGGTCGGATCATTCCGAAGGGACGGCGTCCAACACACGCTCGTGGCCGTCAATCGACAGAATATCACGCGACACATCGCGCCGGGTAACTTGCTCCGAAAAGAGCGTGTCGGCTGAAACCCGTGTATATCGGATCTCATCGCCCACCAGCCCGGTTCGCTCGCTTAGCAGACGCGCGCCCTGCAGGGAAGCGACCAGTTCCTCTTCCGCGTTCCACCAGAAAAGATCGGCGCGCACATCCGTCCACACCGTCTCTCCGGCCGGATGACGGAT
>SLGY01000165.1 GCA_007136425.1 Kiritimatiellia bacterium | reverse complement strand
TGGACGGTTGGACGGTCGGACCGTTGGACTGTACCCCCAACTCCGCATGCGGATCCGCGTGAGCAGGACGCGCGGAAGTGCGCCCCTCCCTGTACAAAAACGGGCTCTTCCGGCGGGAAAGGAGTGTTTTCCCTTATATATTCATAGTGGACGCCGAGGGGGCGCAGTGCTATAGTGCCCTTACTGTGGGTTCTATTTCATCCGTGTCGGGCGAACCCGCGGCTTGAGGGGAATGTGTCAATCAAGCACAAGACCATACGCATCGGGAAGAGGGAAGCTTCCCGGACAGTGGGGCATAGCGTGCACGAGTCGCGCTTGTACGATGCCCTGATCGACCTGACCCGTCGCAGCATATGGCAGCAGGCCGGTGAAGCGGATATGCTGCGGAATATTGCTGAGACGCTGGCCCAGGCCTTGGATGTCGAGCGTGTAAGCGTTTGGGACTTCAACCCGTCGCGTGACGCGATCGTTGCACGGCACCTATTCATTCGAACGCGTGGCGGCCATTCGTCCGGCGACACCCTGCGGAGGGATCAGTATCCGTCCTACTTCAGCGCACTGGAACAAAGCGATGTGATTGCGGCCGGTGATGCCCGCGAGGACGCGCGCACGTGCGAGTTTTGGGAGTCCTATCTCAATCCGAACGGCATTACCTCGATGCTTGACGCACCAATCGTCGCCGAAGGTCGCGTGGCGGGGGTCTTGTGTCTGGAGCACACGGGACCACCCCGCCAATGGACGAGCGCGGAGCAGAGTTTCGCGGTATCGAGCGCCAACCTGCTCTCCATACATGCGGCCCAAGCGGCGCGCATACAAAGCGAAAGGCATCTACAAGCCGTCGTTGAGAACGAGCCGGAATGCGTGAAACTGGTTTCTCTGGACGGACATCTCTTGGAGATGAATCCGGCTGGTCTGCGCATGATTGAAGCCGACCGTCTCGCGGATGTCGCGGGGATGCCGATCCGTAGGGTGATTCATCCCGACGATCATGAGGCCTATTTCGCCCTCCACCAACAGGCCTGCACAGGCGAGGGAGGGCGCGCGCAATTTCGTGTAATCGGGCTGAAAGGAGCCGAACGCTGGATGGAAACCTCGTCCACCCCGCTTCGGGATGCATCCGGGTTGATCACCTCCGTGTTAAGCGTCACCCGGGATATCTCCGACCGCCGGAAGGCAGAGGCCGCTTTGCAGGAAAGTCAGCGCATGTTGATGACACTGACGAACAACCTGCCGGGCCTTGCGTATCGCTGTCATAACGATGAGCATTGGACGGCGGAATTCATCAGTAAGGGGGCCTGGGATCTGACCGGTTATCATCCGCACGAGCTTTACCCCGGCGGACAGACTACCTATGGGGAGCTGATTCATCCGGATGATCGTGATCGCGTATGGCAATGGGTACAGAAGGCCATTGATGCGCAGCAGCCCTTTGAGGTGGAGTATCGCATACGGACGGCGGATCGACAGGAGAAATGGGTGTGGGAACGCGGCCAGGCCGTCGAGGAATCGGATACCGGGCAAGTGTTATTGGAAGGTTTCATTACGGACATTTCCGAACAACGGCGTGCATCCGACACCATTCTTCGCGTGGCGCAGGCGGTGTCGGCGGCGTCCGGAGAATCCCTGTTCAAAGAATTGACGCAGCGCATGGTGGAGGCGTTGGACGCCACCGGCGGTGTCATCGCCTTAATGGAGCGCGAGAATCCCGCGAAGGTAAGCACACAAGCCTTTATATTGCGGGGCGAGTTGGTGGAGGACGTATGCTACGCGGTCGCGAACACGCCCTGTGAACGGGTGTCACGCGGGGAGGACGCCGTATTCAAACGTGCCGTAACGAACCACTTCCCCGATGACACGATGCTGCTGGAGATCGGGGCGGAGGCGTATGTCGGGGTCCCCTTGCGATCCAAGGAAGGCAAGGTGATCGGGGTGGTCGCCGTGATCTACGACCATCCCGTTCATTATCCCGACCTGATCCTTTCGTCGCTCAGGATTATTGCCGCCCGCATGGCGTCGGAGCTGGATCGACACACAGCCGACGCGCGTATTCGGGAGCAGGCGTCGATGTTGGACAAGGCGCGGGATGCCATTCTCGTTCGAGACATGGACGGACGGATTACCTATTGGAACAAGAGCGCCGCGCTGCTGTACGGCTGGTCGGCCGAGGAGGCCGTCGGGCAAATTGCGCGCGACCTGCTGTATCGCGACCCGACCCTGTACGATCACGCTACCGAACGCGTGATGCAAGATGGCGAATGGACGGGCGAACTTCAACACCACTCCAAATCCGGCGAGCCCCTGATTATAGAAGGGCGCTGGACCTTGGTACGGGATGAACAAGGCAATCCACGTGCCATCCTTGCGATCAATGCGGACTTGACCGAACGGCGCAAAATGGAAAAACAACTCCTGCGCACGCAACGGATGGAAAGCATCGGCGCACTGGCCGGAGGGCTTGCGCATGACCTGAACAATGTGCTGACGCCGGTCCTGATGTCGGCGGAACTCTTGAAGGCGGGGGAGCACGATCCCGAACGCCTCAACGCATTGGAGCTCATTGAGTCCAGCGCCCGGCACGGCGCCGACCTGCTGAAACAGATCTTGTCATTCGCTAAAGGCGAGAAAGGCGCGCGCATGCCCGTGCGTATTCGGCAACTATTACGAGACATTGAACGCATCATCAACGAAACGTTCTTCAAACAGATAGAGGTGGATATGCGGCTTCAGGATGATGCGCTGTCAGTGTCTGCTGATCCCACCCAGTTACATCAGGTCTTATTGAACCTCTGTCTCAACGCGCGCGATGCCATGCCGGATGGCGGCCGGCTGAACCTGACTGCGGAACGCACGGAGGTGTCGGACAGACAGGGCTCTTTGGAAGCCCATGTTCGGCCCGGCCCGTTTGTGGCCATTCACGTGGAGGACACCGGCAAGGGAATGGCGCAGGAAGTAATGGACCGGCTCTTCGAGCCGTTTTTCACCACCAAGCAGCCGGGGAAGGGCACGGGCTTGGGATTGCCCAGCGCGTATGCCATTGTCAAGGCGCACGGCGGATTCATGCGCATTTATAGTGAGCCCGGAAAAGGATCGCGTTTTTCAGTCTATTTACCCGCCCTCATTGAAAAGGACGTCGAAATTGAGCGGGGAGCCTTAGAGGAGCCGCCTCGCGGAAATGATGAACGAGTGCTGGTAATCGATGATGAGGAGGCGTTACGGAAGATTCTGCGCCTGACGCTGGAAACACACGGGTATCAGGTGTTGGAGGCCGAAGGCGGACAAGAGGCGCTGGACATCATCGAACGGGAACAGGACGAGATCGATCTCGTAATCACGGACATGATGATGCCGGTGATGGATGGGCCGGCGACCCTGCGGTCGCTTCGCACGACGAATCCGACACTGCCGGTCATCGCGGTCAGCGGCTTAAGTATGCGTGATCGATTGAAAGAAGTCCCGAACAGCGAATCGATCCAATTTCTCTTGAAGCCCTATTCGGTGAGCGAGTTTCTTCGTATCGTGAGAAAAGCCTTAAAGCCCCACGGTGGCGATACCCATTAAGGCCGTTTACGAAAATTGATTTCGACATCGGCCCCGTGACCCGGCACCATGCATACATGCAATCCGACGGAGAGAGGGAGCCGGCTCCGGTTGAGCCGTCCTGGGCGTCGCTGGACGATGAGTCCCTGCTTCAATGGCGCTTGTGTAATCTCAAGGTTTCCATCGCGGGCTCCGTCCTGGAAGACCGGGTCCAACGCCTGTACGACGAGCTGGCGGAACGCGATCTATCGTGGCGTCCGCCATGCTATCTTGCCACGGAGTGGTTGTGTCCCGACCGGATACCGGCCGTGGGCATCGCGTTTTATCTGGCGCATCCGCGCCTGATACGCCTGGAACGCGCCATGATGCTTGAAGCCGAAGGCGACACCGAAAAAGAATGCATGAAGTTGCTACGCCACGAAACCGGACATGCCGTGAATTATGCGTTCCGCCTTTATCGCCGCTCCCGCTGGCGACAGTTGTTCGGGCCGATATCCACCCGCTACGATCCGCACCATTATCGGCGCCGCCCATACAGCCGCCAGTACGTGGTGCATTTGCAGGATCAATACGCGCAGGCGCACCCCGACGAAGACTTTGCGGAAACGTTCGCCGTCTGGTTGACCCCCGATTCCAACTGGAAGACGCGTTATCAAGGGCGTGGCGCCCTGCGCAAACTGGAATATGTAGATCGCGTCATGCGCGAAATCGGAGGGAAACCACCGCTCGTGCGCGCCGAACCGCAACGCCTTCCCTGGGCGGTCGCGCGGTCACGCGCCACGCTCAGCACCTATTTCAAGAACAAGCGCAGAGAATTCGCGCGCGCGTATATCGGGTATTACGATCCCATCCTCAAACGCCTGTTTCCCGATGCGCCGGGATCGGACACGGAAAAGGCCCACCGTTTCCTGAGCCGCCATCGCAAGGGCATCCGATCCGAGGTGGCGCGTTGGGCGCGCATCCCGAAATACGCCGCAGACGATCTAATACGCCGTCTAAGCCAACGCGCTCGGGAATTGGACCTTCATTATCGTCCCGAATCCGGAGACATTTCCATGCGGGTCGGCATCTGCGTTACCGCCCTGGTTCTTGAAGCGCGCGAACATTATCTGCGCGAACTGGACGAGGAACAAGCGTCATGAACATCCTCATGCTGACCGACGAGGAAGTGGTAACCGCGGAAGACCCCACCCTCTCCTCGGACACGATCGAAAAGAACGCCGAGATGGAATACCATGTGGCACGAGGGCTGCGCGCGCTCGGCCACGAGGTGGATGTCATGCCGTTCGGCCCGGATGTGGGGGCGAACGTGGAAGCGCTCCGCGAACGTAATCCCGAACTGGTCTTCAATCTGACCGAGTGGTTCAAGGGCAACCGTCGCATGGACATGAACATCGCGGCCCTGCTCGACCTGTTGGAGGTGCCCTATACCGGCGCCGGGCCGATCGGGCTGATGCTGTGCCGCGATAAGGCCGCCTGCAAGAGCATTCTCCGGCATCATCGCATACGCCTTCCCCATTTCATTACCATCCCGCCGGGCCGACGGAAGCCGGGCGCCCGCATGGTGTATCCGGCCATTGTCAAACCGTTGTACGCAGACGGATCGGACGGGATCGCCCTTGCGTCGCTTGTTCAGGATGAAGCCGCCCTGATCGAGCGCGTACGCATGATTCACGAGAAACGCAGGCAGCCGGCCCTTTGCGAAGCTTTCATCGCCGGGCGCGAAATCTATGTCGGCATCATCGGAAACGAGCGCCTTCGCGCCTTCCCGCCCCGCGAAGTCCTCTTCGGGCGCACCGACGACGGTGGACCCGGCATCGCCACCGCACGCGTGAAATGGGACGAGGCCTACCGCAAAAAATGGGATATCCGCTATGTCCATGCGGAACTCGAACCGGACCTGGAACGCGAGATCATACGCGTATGTAAACGTATCTACCGGTATATGCAGATCCGCGACTACGGCCGCATCGACCTGCGCATCACGCCTGACAACGATATCGAATTCCTCGAGGCCAATCCCAACCCGAACCTCGCGCCGGACGACGAACTCGCTGAGGCGGCTCAACAAGCAGGGCTGTCCCTGCCGGACTTGCTTGACCAGATCGTAAAACTCGCCGTGCGACGCCATGCGTGACACGACAAGGCGGCGCATAATTCCCGTTGCCCCCGTTAGCGCAAGCGTGCATCCTATCTGCGTTGGAGGGCTATGAACAAGAAGACGAAGCCAACAAAGAAAAAGAAGGCCGCCGCCGCACCGAAATCCGAGGCGGAAGCGCGGATGCAGGCCATCCTGAACACGGCGGTGGACGGCATCATTGTGATCGATGAAGAAGGCCGTATCGAATCGTTTAATCCGGCCGCGGAACGAATTTTCGGGCACAAGGCCCGGCAGGTGATCGGCAAGAATGTCAGCCTGCTCATGCCGTCGCCGCACCGGGAGAAGCATACACAGCACATCCGGCGCTACATCGAAACCGGCGAAGCCCGCATCATCGGCATCGGTCGCGAAGTGGTGGGCTTGCGAAAAGACGGGACCCAGATTCCGATCGATCTGGCCGTGAGCGAGATCAATATCGGCGGGCGCCGCACCTTCACCGGCATCATCCGTGATATCTCCGAACGAAAACGTCTGGAGAAGGCCATTGTCGACGCCAGCGAAATGGAGCGCAAACAAATCGGCCAGGACCTGCACGACACCGTAAGCCAACACCTCGCGGGCCTCACCATGATTGCCCGCGTTCTGCAAGCAAAGATCGGTCGCCTGGAGGACGAGCCGGCCTGGGACCTCGCGCAAGACGCCACGCGTATCGCGGACCTGGCCGACACCGCGCTTAAACAGGTAAAGAACATATCGCACGGCCTTTATCCCGTTGAACTGGAACGTAACGGACTGGGCACCGCCCTTGAACAACTGGCCAATCAACAGGACGAATTGTTCCAGATCTCATGCGTGTTCAAGAACCGCTATCGTCTGCCCCGGCTGGACCGGACCGTTGCGGTACACCTCTACCGGATTGCCCAGGAAGCGGTGTTTAACGCTATTAAACACGCCGACCCGACCCGGATTGAGATCGCCCTGGAAGCAGTCGACACGGGCCTCCGATTATCCATTCGGGATGACGGACGGGGCCTCCCCCGCGGCGGAAAATCTTCCTCCGGGTTAGGCTTGGCAATCATGAAATATCGTGCCAATATGATCGGTACTGAGCTCGGGGTGGAATCGGCCCCCCGAAAGGGAACGACCATTTCCTGTGTGGTTCCGTTGGGGAAGGATAAATGAAACCATGACCGCCGGCACAAACCATAGATACAAGGTCCTCATCGTGGACGATCACCCCATTGTCCGGCAAGGGTTGCGCTCCTTGATCGATCAGGAACAGGATCTGCATGTTTGCGGTGAGTCCGGGAGCGCAGGCGAAGCTCTCAAGGCCCTGTCCTCACTGAAACCCGATCTACTGCTGGTGGACATTTCCCTGAAAGGCCCGGACGGGCTCGAGCTGACCAAGTCCATTCGAGCGCTGGAACCGGAACTCCCCATACTGATCGTGTCCATGCACGACGAGACCCTGTACGCCGAACGGGTTCTGCGCGCGGGCGCGAACGGCTACATCATGAAAGAGGAAGTGGCTCAAAGCGTCGTGAAAGCCGTGCGCAAGGTCTTGGGCGGAGACATCTACATGAGCGACCGCATGCGCCAGAAGATTCTGCGCGGCGTGGCGGGCCAACGCTCCAACACGACGGCCTCCGCCATAGAACGGCTGAGCGATCGCGAATTGGAGGTTTTTCGCCTGATCGGACAGGGCCACGGAACCCGAAAAATCGCGGACGAGCTGCACCTGAGCGTTAAGACCATTGAAACGTATCGCGCCCATATCAAAGAAAAGCTCGGACTGAACAATGCGACCGAGCTGGTACGTCAAGCCGTTCAATGGGTTGAACAGCAAAGCCAGGCCTGATCCTCCCGAAATCAGTCGCAACACCCGCTAACAGCCCGTTGAAAAACGTTTGTTGGGCGTGCCATCCACCTCCTCACGGCGGCGGCTACGAAGAAGACTGCAATGTAGCCGCGCCCGTGAGGGCGTGGACTATGTGGCCGTGAGTTTTTCAACGGGCTGCTAAGGGCTTCCCTTATGGCAAAAAGGGCTTCCCCCTGATTGCCGCGGGACACCGCCCTTGTCAGAGTTGGCACCGGTAAAGGTCTATCAACCGCCAAACAACGGGCTTTGCTATGACAAGGCGTTCCATAATGTTATATATTATTGATGATCAGAAGGATTCCCGCGATGCCATCAAACGCATGATTGCATCAACCGGCCATAAGGCCGCCATCTCCGAATTTTCCTATTATGACGAAGCATGGCATGCCATGGACCGGGAACTTCCCGATGTACTGATCATTGAAATCGGCGTACGCAACGGGAACGGAATGGAATTCATTCGCAAGATGCGCCTGCAACATCCCGATGTACGCGTGCTGGTCTTCACGCATCAGGACGAAACCCTGTACGCCGAACGCGCGTTGCGCGTCGGCGCGCATGGCTACCTCATGAAACAGGCTACGCAGGCGGAATTTCGCGAGGCGTTTCTTAGCCTCATGCGCGGCGATTATTATGTGAGCCCGCTCATAGAAGAGAAGATCATGCGCGGCATCGCCGGGCAGGAAGGCGTGGACGAAGTAAACCCGGAACAGGTGCTCAGCAATCGGGAATTGGAAATTTTTGTAAAAATCGGCGAAGGACTGAGCAGCCGCGAGATTGCCGAACAGCTACATCTCAGCGTCAAGACCGTGGAAACCCATCGGGCGCACATCAAACGCAAACTGAACATTCGTTCCGCGCGCGACCTGGTGCAACAGGCCCACGAATGGGTATCCCACGCATATGCCTAGAACATCTGCGCGCGGCGCGCGATCCGCTCCGTCGGCGAGGGTAACCGGGTCGGATCAACGCCTTCCCGCAAAGCAACCGTCGACAGCACTTTGGGCACATACATCCGTGTTTCCGAGGGCAGATAGTCCGCGATGTCCTCGAAGGAAGACCCGTCGTGCTCGCGCAATACGCGCCCGACCCGTCCCTCGCCTGCGTTATAGGCCGCAAGGGCCAGCGGCCACGCTTCGAAGCGCCCGTACAAGAACCGCAGATACTGCGCCGCGGCCCGCGCACTCTTATGCGGGTCCAACCGCTCGTCCCGCGGTGACAGGCTCATACCAAAGCGTTCGGCCGTGGCGGGCATGAACTGGAAGAGCCCCGTCGCGCCCACCGGACTGCGCGCCTCCGGATTGAACGACGACTCCACCTCCGCGAGCCAGACCAATTCTCCGGGAACCCCTTCTTCGTCGAATATCGCCTTCAAGCCGGGCACCAACGCGTCCGCCCGCGCCGGGGCCGCGCGCCCCGCCAATTTGCGATCCCAGTTAACCTGACGCGACGCCGCGCGTTGCATGGCGCGATTCTCTTCGGGCGTCACCTGTACGGGCGGTTGCGGCGCCGGAGGCGCAAGAGGGCGTTCCTGCGGCGGAGGCGGCGCCGGGCGCAACGGATGCCGAGCGTCCATATGCGCGGCGACGACATGATGCGCCATATCCAGATAATCGATCCGTTGCGACAACCAGGCGGCGTACGGCTCCGTTACAGGCAAGGCCTCCAAGTACGCAAGCGCCGTCTCCGCTTCCGGACGGATCCACGCCAGATCGATCAATTCGTAGGATGCAAAGGCCGTCTCCAATTGTTGCCAGAACCGGCGCCACTCTTCCGGACCGGGCAGATCCACGTATTCCCGTAATTCGTCCGGCGCATATTCATCAAACCATCGCGTGCCGACCTCATAGATGAGGTCGACATCCAATACGAACTCCTGCGCCCGACCGACAGAGGAATCGCCGCCCCACAGCATGACGCACAGCACAACACAATAGATTCTACGCATAATCGTCCCCATCAAATAACGCCCTTTACCAAGGTGCGCGATGTCGCGCGGGCAACGTGAACGCGTTCGGGATGTGCCGGACTACGGGGTTCGCGTCGAACGTTCGCCCCACCACTTCGACCACATCGAACCGGAAATACGGCGGCTTTTTCTTCAAACGCCGCATGTATCGCCAGGCGGCGCGCCCCATGGCCCGGCGCTTGCCCTGCTTCACCGCGGCAAAAGGCCGCCCCATCTCTTCAGACGCCCGCGTCTTCACTTCCACAAATACCAGCACCTCGCCCTCGCGCGCCACAATATCCAACTCATCACGCCGCCCCATACGCACCCGCGTATCGAGCACCTTGAACCCCTTGCGTTTCAGGTAACCCGCCGCAACGCGCTCGCCCCACTTGCCCGTAGCCAAATGGTCGGGCTCGGCGGCGGCTTTACGTCTGAACAACATGAACGGCATTCACATCTTCCCATGATCGCTCATAAACGGCGAGCCCGACCGCGTTTTCACATCAGGACGAACGCCTCGCACTCTTCCGTAGCGCCCATTTTCAATGGGCGCAATACGCCGACAAGTCCTTTACCGGCGCGAAACTCCTGCGATGGCACGGCGACGGACCGTACGCGCGCAGCGCGTCCAGATGCGCGCGCGTGCCGTACCCCTTGTGCCGCGCAAAACCGTATTGCGGATAACGGCGGTCCAGATCCTGCATGAAACGATCCCGCGTAACCTTGGCCAGGACACTGGC
Source organism: Kiritimatiellia bacterium (assembly GCA_007136425.1). Taxonomy (GTDB): domain Bacteria; phylum Verrucomicrobiota; class Kiritimatiellia; order SLAD01; family SLAD01; genus SKZA01. The sequence goes on along the minus strand of SLGY01000165.1, from coordinate 5,193 downwards.
GGCGGCGATGGACAGGCTTGCCCCGTCCCCGCGCACCACGGCTCTGGAAGCGCAGGGCAACCCCGGGACCGGCCGCCCGTCAACCAGCGCAAAATCGGGAGCAGGCGAGATCCCCGCCAATGCGCGAGCCATGGCGCAATGGGTCGCCCGCAAAATATCGGTGGCATCGATTTCCGCCGCGTCCACGATCGCCACGGCGTAACGAACCTCGGCCGACGCGGTCAGCAGATCAAAGAAAAGATCACGGCGCCGGGCCGTGATCTTTTTCGAATCGGTAAGCAGGCGAAGGGACGCACCCTCTTCGCGGACCAGAAACCCGGGCTCCATCACCACCGCAGCGGCCACCACCGGGCCGGCCAGCGGTCCGCGGCCGGCCTCGTCCACTCCGGCTACGGCACGATATCCGTCTTGCCACGTTTCATGCTCGTATTGGAGCATGGCGCGCTCCGGCCTTCCTAGTTCGTACGCTTCTCTTTGATTCGGGCCTTCTTGCCGCTCAGCCCGCGCAGATAATAGAGCTTCGCGCGACGGGTCTTGCCCCGGCGCTCCACTTCAATCGCCGCGATGGTCGGCGCATGGATCGGGAACACCCGTTCCACCCCTTCCCCATAGGAAATCCGGCGCACGGTGAACGTCTCCGTGGAACCCGACCCGTCACGGGCAATCACCACCCCGGAATACACCTGAATGCGTTCCTTCTCCCCTTCGCGAATCCGGACGTGCACGCGCACCGTGTCGCCGATACCGAACTCCGGTATGGGGTCCTTCTTGCATTGTTCCTTGTCGATCTTATCCAGAATAGCATTCTTCATGGTTCCACTCTCTTTCTGAGGCCGAGTATGCGCTCAACCCGTTTCATCCGTCAACAAATCCGGACGTCGCCGTCCGGTACGTTCTTTCGCCCGACGCAACCGCCACGCCTTGACGGCTTCATGGTCGCCGGACAAGAGCACTTCCGGCACGCTCATGCCCCGATATTCGGGAGGGCGCGTGTACTGCGGATATTCCAGCAACCCGTTGCTGAACGATTCGTCTTTCGCCGATTCGTCGTGCCCCAGCACGCCGGGTATCAACCGCGTCACGGCGTCAATCACGACGGCGGCGGGCAGCACCCCGTTGGTCAACACATAGTCGCCGATCGATATCTCGTCGGTGACCAGCGCCTCTCGAACTCGTTCGTCCACCCCTTCGTAATGTCCGCACACAAAAATCAAATGATCGGCCTGCGCCAATTCCCGCGCATACGCCTGATCGAAACGCCGTCCCTGCGGCGTCATCAAAATAACCCGCGCGTCCGGTTCCCGCACCGATTCCACCGCCCGGAACAACGGGTCCGGCTTCATGACCATGCCCGGCCCGCCCCCATAGGGACGGTCGTCCGTCGTGCGATGCGCGTCCTGGGTAAAGTCGCGCAGATTAATGGTGCGCACCGCGATGTGCCCGGCTTGCGCCGCGCGTTTCAGCATGCTTTCACCCAGCACGCCGTCGAGCATGCGGGGAAAGATGGTGATCACGTCCATCTTGAGCGCTGCGCCCATGGTCTGCTCTCATTCCACCACTTCCAGCACGGCCTTACGTCCGTCGCGCGCGGCCATGACACCCAACAGGGTACGGATCGCGCTGACGGTTTTCCCGTCCTTGCCGATCACTTTGCCGACATCACTGTCGTGGCAACGCAATTCGAACACCAACGTTTGCGCCCCCTGAAGCGTCGTGATACGGACATCGTTCGGATGATCCACGATCATCCGCACCATGTTCAATAACATGCGCTTCATGACGCGTCCGGCTTCTCTTCCGTGGCCCCTTCCGGCTGCGCTTCCGTTTCCGTCGCTTCAGGCTGACCTTCCGTCGCCGAATCCGCCGTCGTGGCGGGCTCCGCCGCCGGCGCGGGTTCCGTTACCGGTTCCGGCGATTCCGGCGCAAGGCCCATGCCCTTGCGCGATTTACGCACAAGACTCTTTACCGTGTCGGACAACAGCGCGCCGTTGTCCTTCCAATAATCCACGCGATCGATCTTGAGCGAGAAATTCGGCTCGGGCTTATCCGGGTCATACCAACCCAGGGACTCCAGAAAACGCCCGGAATTCGAACAACGCGAATCCGTCGCCACAACCCTGTAAAAGGGCTTATTGGTGCGGCCCATTCGCCGCAATCTGATTTTTACCGACATGCAGTCACCTCCGAAGGGCACACCCGCCCGTACGACTTGATCCGGGGAGTCTTAATGTGCCCGCTGAAAAGGGTCTATGGTGTATATCACTTCCGCCCGGCACGCAACCTTTTTTCCATCTTTTTCATCTGTTTGGTCATACGCTTCATCTGCTCAAACCGCTTCAGCAAGTCATTGACCGCCCGCTTATCCGTACCGCTGCCCCGCGCAATCCGTTCCCGGCGCCGCCCCTTGATCAGGGCCGGATTCCGGCGCTCGGTAACGGTCATACTCTGGATAATCGCTTTGGCCCGGCCCCATTCCTTCGACGAATCGGAGCCCATCCGGCGACGGGCCTCCTCGGGCACGTCCATCCCGCCGGGCAACATATCAAGCAGATTCTCAAGCGGCCCCATTTTCTCCATCTGTTTGAGCTGCCCCAGAAAATCCTCAAAATTGAAGGTATTACGGCGGAGCCGCTCTTCCATGCGCACCATATCATCCTGGTCCACAACGGATTGCGCCTTTTCCACCAGACTCACCACATCGCCCATGCCAAGAATGCGCGACGCCATTCTTTCGGGATAGAACGGTTCCAGATCCTCGGCCCGTTCCCCGACCCCGACGAGCAGGATCGGACACCCGGTGACGTGCTGTATCGACAAGGCCGCACCGCCCCGGGCGTCCCCGTCGAGCTTGGTAAGAATCAGTCCGGTCAGGCCGACGGCCTCATGAAATGTCTCGGCCACATGCACGGATTCCTGGCCGATGGCGGCATCCACGACAAGCGCCACATTCTTCGGGTCCACCGCTTCTTTCAGGTCCTTGAGCTCGCGCACAAGTTCTTCATCGATCTGAAAACGGCCGCCCGTGTCGTATAACGCGATATCCGCACCCTCCGCCTCAACCCGTTTCCGCGCACGGCGGCCCAACGCCGGGACGCTCTCGCCTTTTTCAGGGGTGATCACGTCCACCCCGACCTGTTTGCCGAGGATCTGCAATTGCTCCACCGCGGCCGGGCGGCGGATATCGCAGGCCACCAGCACCACTTTCTTCCCTTCGCCTTTCCAGCGCAGGGCGAGTTTACCCGCCGTCGTGGTCTTGCCCGCACCGTGCAAACCGAGCAGCATGACCGAAGCGGGTTTGCCGCTCAGATCGAAATCCTGCCGTTCATGGCCCAGCAACCGCACGATCTCGTCGTGGATACGCTTGATCACCTGCTGGCCCGGCGTAACGCTGTCCAGCACCTCGTCGCCCATGCACTGTTCGCGCACGCGGGCGGTGAATTCGCGGACCACCTCATAATGGACATCCGCTTCAAGCAAAGCCAAGCGCACTTCGCGCATGGCATCCTTGACATTGCGTTCGGACAGCTTGCCGTAACCGCGCAAGTCCTTGAATATCTTCTGTAAAGCACCTGTTAATGAATCAAACATGGAAACACGTCCTGATTACCGTTAGGGAACGTTCGCGGGGGATACTGGGACAACAGCGACGAAAATCAATCCCCAAATTCCACAATGCCGCGCCCCTCGCAACGCGAGCAGAAAACCGCTTCTTCGTCGTCGTCATCGTCGTAGTGCCGGCCCATCCCCCCGCACGCCAGACACATGCGATCGCCCTCGGCATGACGGCGCGTGGCGTGATAGCCCACGCCCCAACATATCGGACAAAGCATCCGTTCGCCCGGGGCATCCGGATCATCCAACAACCCGCTGCCCTGACAATATTCGCACTCGTAATGAGTGAGGAACTTGGCCTGCCACAGCTCGAAGAATTCCTCGTCAAACACTACCGCGTCATGGCGTCGCGTCATTTCCCGCCAATTATGCTGCATCCAATATATCTGCAGCAGCACCGCAATGACGCCCACGATAAAGATCGGCACAATAAACCGGTTCGGCTGACGTACCGGGCGACGATGACGTATCGACGGTCGCATCGGCTTGAGATCCATCGCCGTCATGGCCGCGTCCCCCGCGCGATACGTTCGCGGCCCGTCCAATCGCGATGTATCGTAACCGCGTCAAAGCCGGCATCCTCGAGCAACGCGCGTACGGGCGCGCCCTGGTCCGCCCCGATTTCCAGATAGAGGCGCCCTCCCGGGCGCAACGCCGGGAGCGCCCGAACAATCAGGCGTTCCAACACCGCCAACCCGCGCGGGCCGCCGTCCAGCGCGCCGCGCGGCTCGTAGTCGCGCACCTCCGGCGGAAGCTGCGGCCAGTCGTCGGATGCAACATACGGCAGATTGGCGACGATCAAGTCGACCGTATCCCCGCCCAGCGCCTCCAACAGATCGCTTCGTCGAAAGACGAGCCGATCCTGCAGTCCAAGTCGCGCCGCATTCTCGCGGGCCAATGCGAGGGCGTCCTCGTCGATATCCAGGGCCGTGACCGTGGCCTGCGGCAATGCTACCGCCAGCGCCAACGCCAAACAGCCGGTCCCTGTCCCTACATCTACGATTACCGGCCGGGCCGGGCCCGATACGCGCGCATCGTCCGTGACCATCTCCGCCAAAAGCTCCGTTTCCGGACGCGGGATCAACGCCCGCCGATCGCATCCGAGCCGTAACCCCATGAATTCCGTCTCGCCCAGCACATATTGTACGGGTTCACGCCGTGCGGCGCGCTCCCGGTAGGCCAACAACCGGGCATATTGCGATTCGGTCAGCTTTTCCTCCACTCGCACATGCAATTCCATCCGCGAACAGTCCAGCACCGCCGCCAACAACCATTCAGCGACCGCGCGCGGCTCGGCCGACGACGCGGCCGCAAGGGTCCGTTCTGTTTCCTCCAACGCGGTGCGAAGAGAGGGATAGGATATGTCCAAGGCGGTATTCATGGGCTTTACTCCCAATCAAGATAACACACGCAACCTGCGCATCCAACGGGGAATTGGTCCGCACCCGGATTAGGCAGCACATATTCATCTACTTGCGTAACCCGTTGAAAAGAATGACAAAACACCCAAGTACCCAAGCACGAAAGAAGCTCGAATTCCGAATGCCGAAAAGCGAGATGGCTACAATGGCTGGCGCAATA
>SLGY01000177.1 GCA_007136425.1 Kiritimatiellia bacterium | reverse complement strand
GAGGGCGTCGAAGGCATGGTCCATGTATCCGAAATGTCATGGACGAAGCGGGTGGCCCGCGCCTCCGACATGCTTTCCGTCGGCCAGGAAGTGGAGGCGGTCATCTTGAGCATCAACAAGGACGAACAGAAGATCTCGCTCGGGATGCGCCAGACGGAGGACAATCCCTGGGACGTTGTTGCGCATAAGTATCCGATCGGAGCCCGTGTATCCGGAACGGTGCGTAATTTTACCAATTACGGGGCGTTCGTGGAATTGCAGGAAGGCGTGGACGGCATGATTCATGTCTCCGATATGTCTTGGACGCGTAAAGTCAATCATCCGTCCGAGGTGCTCAAGAAAGGCGACGAAGTCGAGGCCATTGTGCTCGAAGTCGATCCTTCGCAGCAGCGTATCAGTCTCGGCCTGAAGCAGGCCCAGGAAGATCCGTGGTCCTCGATTGCCGGGAAGTACGAAGTCGGCCAGAAAGTGAAGGGCAAAGTCAGCAAGCTGGCTTCCTTTGGCGCCTTCGTGGAGCTCGAAGAGGGCATTGACGGGCTGGTGCATATCAGCCAGATCAGTGACGACCGCGTGCAGAAGGTGAAGGACGTCCTCGCACCGGGACAGGAAGTGGAAGCGCGTGTCATCAAGATCGATCCGGTGGAGCGCCGTATCGGTTTGAGCATCAAGGCGGCCTCGATTCCGGACGAAGACTTCAAGGTGGACGAGGACATGCTGCAAGGCCTGCGCGCCGGCGAAGATCTCGTCAGCTTGGGCGGTGCCTTTGACCAAGCTTTGGGCGACGGTCAGGGCGAGGAATGGCATCCGGGACAGAAATAGATCGGGATGCAAAGAAGTAGGGTGGTAGCCGCGCCTTAGTCCGTTTGGGACTAAGGCGGGTCACAGCGTGACTGCCGTGATCATTGCTCAGCCACACTAGCCCGGCGTGCCGACGCATTTCGTATAGAGGTCCGGAAAGGTGTTCTCGGGATCGTACTGTGTCTTGAGCGCATCGTGCGCGGGACGATTGTAGCGCGCCCAGAAATCTTCTTCCGTAAAGAATGACGTGGAGTAGAGTGATTTCTTGCCCTCGAGCTCGGCGACCCGTTCTTCGATCAGACGGTTATGATAGCCGTCGGGCTGATCGGTTTTCTTGCCTCCCCAGAAGCCGAAATTGATGTACAGCGTGTCCGGATCGGTGCGGTACAAGGGGTAAACCGTATCGGTCCGTGCCGCTTGTGCCGGACAGATCCAGATGGGGCGGATCCCGATCTCGCGATGCAGGAAGGCGAGGAAAGTAGGTGCGTGCGTAACGGGGATCTCCACATCCTGAATCACCCATTCCACATCGCGCAGCAGGCCCAGACGTTCAAGGATGCGTCCCCGTTCGTTCCAGTCGCGCAGTTTCCAATAGGTGGCTGAGTTGAGCAGGCCCAGGGCCCCGGCAAGAAAGCGCAGCGCTGGTATTTCCATGCCGTAGGCACGTGAACACCAGAACCAGTCGGTGTCCCAACGCCATAGATAATCGCGCGTGGTCAGTGTATCCTGTTCCTTGCGACGAATGGATCGATAATAGATGTCCATGAAGGTATAGCGGCTGACGCTTTCCGCTTCGTCGACGAAAGATCCCTCTGTCTGATACAGGTTTGTTTCGTCGAAGACCGCGCCGTCTATGAAAGCGGTCGGGCGTTCATGATGGCGGGCCGCCCGACAGGTCTCGGCCATGTTGTTGAAATACTCGTCCGGATCCGAGTGATGCGTGTGGATCACCTGCACATAGGGCCGGACCGGGATGAGTTGGATCCACACGCGCAGGGCGTATCCGAGTGTGCCGTACGAGTTCGCAAAACCGTAAAACAATGCGCGGTGCTCATTGTCGGGTTGGGCGTGCACCGTTTCGCCGCGGCCGTCCAGTATTTCAAGCGCCTCAACGGTTTCATGGACGAAACCGTATCGGAACGAAGAGGATTCGATGCCGCCTCCCGTGACGGCTCCGCCGACGGTAATGGTCTTCAGCTGAGGGACCACCGCCGGCATCAGGCCGTAGGGCAGGGCGGCTTCCACAAGATCTTCGTACGTGGTCATGCCTTCCACTTCGGCCACGCGCCGTTCGGGGTCGATCGCGATGACGTGCCGGAAGTCCGTCACGTCCAATCGAGCGGCGCGGTCCGCGGGCGGGCGAATCCGAAACAGGTTGGACGTCCGTTTGTGAAGTCGGGGCGTCAGACCGCGTTCCCGGGCGGCGTGAAAATCCTGAAGCAAGCGTTCACGACGCGCTTCAAAGGCGGAGCGGGCGGATTCGGATGCCGTTTGCGTGGAGCGCTTCATCGCACCGGAGTATAGCCCCCGCTGACTCCGTCCCGCGAGAAGACGAGTTGCCACAGTTGAATGCTTCGGGCTCGGAAAGCGCCCGCGCACGAGAGGAGATAGTAAGTCCACATGCGATAGAAGGTCTCGCCGTACGCCTTCTGGAAGTCGGGCCAGTGCGAATCGAAGTTGCGGAACCAGCACATCAGTGTCGGGTCATAATCGGCGCCGATATTGTGCAGGTCCTCCAGAATAAACAGCTCTTCAGAAGCTTCCATGAGCTGTTTCAGGGAGGGCAATTGACCGCCGGGAAATATGTATTTGGTGAACCACGGGTCGCTGACCGTCTTGGTGATGTTCGATCCGATCGTATGCAGGAGCATGAGGCCGTTTTTGCGCAGACACCGCGCCTGGAGCGAGAGAAAGTCGTAATGATTGCGCACGCCGATATGTTCGCAAATCCCAATGGATAAGACCTTGTCAAATTCCCCCTCCGCTTCGCGATAGTCCGCGTGCACGACCTCAACCGGCAGCCCTTTACAGAAGGTTCGGGCGTATTCGACCTGCTCTCCCGAAATATTGTAGGAGGTGACACGGCACCCGTAGTGTTCCGCCGCGAAGCGGGCAAAGCCGCCCCAACCGCCGCCCAGTTCAAGGACATGCTCTCCGGGTTGAAGTTGGAGTTTGCGGCACACAAGGTCGAGCTTTGCTTCCTGCGCCTCCGCCAGGGTATGTGCGTCTTTCCAGTAGGCGCAGGTGTATTGCATCCAGGGATCGAGCATGCATTCGTAGAATCGGTTGCCCAGATCATAATGTTGTTTCGCGACGCGCTGTGAGCGTGAGGGGCTCTGCAGGTTAAGCAGCCGCGCCCTGACGGTCGCGAGCAGGAGTTTCGGCATGGGCGCCCGGGAGTGCAGTTCAGCGCGCAATACACGATTGAAGAACTCGTCAAGCTGTTGAACGTCCCACCAACCATCCATGTAGGATTCGCCAAGGCCGAGACGGCCTTCCGATAAAACGCGGTCGAAAAAAGCCACGCGATGAATCTGCGGATCCCAAGGACGCTTTCCGTTTACCTCGATATCGGCCTCGGCGAGGAGCTCCTCGACGGTTCTTCTTGATACGTCGCCTTCTGCACTCTTTTCGGACACGGATTGCATGGGGCCAGCGTAGCAAGAATCAAAAGGCGCGCAAGCCCGTACTCAAACCCGGCTCACGTTTCAAGCAGGGTCATTCAGCTCTCCAAGCCACGCGGATCAGAATCGCAATAACAAGCCGATATTGACGGCGATACCGTTCATGTCAAGGTCGATATCTAACCGCTCCGGCCCCAGCTCTCTGACTTTCGCCTTTTTGTATTCCAGCCAGGTATACTTCGCTTCACCGAAGATGCTGAGTGCGTCGCCGACTCGTACATCAATGCCGCCGACGGCAAAGAATCCAAACTCATCATCGATATCCACTTTTATTCTTCCCTCGGGTGAACTGAATTCCCAGTCCGCGATGTAGTATCCGCCTCCGCCGCCGATATAGGCGTTGAACTGTTGATCAAGCGGGATCTTGAACATCAGAGCGGCCTCTATCGGTATAACCTCGAGTTCCCATTTGGTGCCAAACTCCCTGTCAGAGAACTCGTAGTAGGATCCGCGAATATCCAGTTGGAGATTCTCATCAAGGTCAATGCGCAAAAGTGCGCCGCCTCCCCATGTACTGTCGGCATCTTTTGAGTCCCAATATGATGCAAATCCGCCAAGACCCGAGCCGTATACCGTAGTCACTGAAAACCCGACAATCGCGAGGACACTTAACCACTTTTTCATGACCGATCCCTTTCCTTGATTAGCGGGCTGCAACACGCCGCCCATTAGCGAAGAGTGTAAAGTGCGCGGTAAATTAATGCGAGACAAAAAACTTGTCAGCCCGCACTTATATTCGGCAGTCTTGACGCTTTATATTCTAGGGGAAATTCTTATGGCGATATGAGGGATTGGGTCTGCGATGAAATGGAGTGATCATAGACTTCCAACGATTGGAAAACATGCGCTGCAAGCGTTCCAACGATTGGAAAATAGTGGCCGCTGTTCTTCCAATCATTGGAAGATTCTGCTCGCGCCCTTTCTCTTGCTGTCCGGCCTGTCACTCGCGTCAGCGGACATCCTGCTCGATAAGCCGCTGCGCGACGGTGAACTGCCGGACGGATGGACGGCGCACCACGTGGAGGCCCGGACCGCAGCGGGTGGTTACATGCTCTTTGAGACGCCGGAATCGGTGCTGCGCACGCCCGTCCTCGATCTGGCCGCATATACCAACGTATATCTCGCCTTAGAGGTGGCGAAATTTGGGCGGGGAGCGGACGGTCCGTTGACCGTAACGGTCTCCACGGACGGCGGCGCGACATGGGAAGCGCAACAGTTTGATTCGCCTGTGCCGGAAAGCGCGTCGCCGTATCGTGCGAGTGATCCCGTGGAAATAACGGCGCTTTCGGATGAAACCGTCATTCGCTGGTCGGCGACGAACAGTCCTTCGGGAAAACGACTGCGCAATGTGATCTTGAAAGGGGAGCCCGCGGCGCTGATGGGCGATGCCCTGCCGGAGATTCGATTTCAGGGTTTTGAAGGTACGGTGATGGATCATTGGTCGTACGCGCGCCAACCGGGCGCGGGCCGCGTATCCGTGGTACGGGATGATCGGGGCCAAAGCGGACAATATATCCTTAGGCTGTCCGGTTCGGAGGATGGAGGAGCCGATCCCGCCGTGGTTTTCGATAACGCGGACTTGACCGGATATCGCGAGGTAGAGCTTTCCGTAGCCTACGCGGCCCGCGGTGTCGATACGGGCGATTACCTGTATCTGGACCTCTCTTACGATGACGGGTCGACCTGGACGGATTCACACCGGTTGGTGACGGGGTATCGAAACTTTCGTTTGAATTTCGGTGAAACGGTTGCCGAGCGCACAGCCGCGATGAATCCCTTTCGGGTTCCCATCCGCGAAGAGCAGGTGCGCGCGCGATTCCGGTTTGATGAGGCGTCCGGCAACGACAACCGGAACGATCATTACTTTATCGATGATGTATTCTTGAAGGCGGAAGGGCGGCGTCCGTCCATCTGGTTCGGCGAAGCCGAAGTGGTGGTCACGGAAGGGGACGAGGATGTGCGGATCCCGGTGCGCATTTGCGAGCCGGCGGATGCCACCGTGCATGTGGGCATGGAAGGCACGGCCCAACCCGGTGCAGACTTTCAAATCGCTTCGACGTCCGTGGTGTTCGCCGCCGATGGACCGACGAACCTGTGGTTATCGTTGTCGATTACCGAAGACGGTATTCCCACGGGACCACAGTATGCGCGTTTCACATTGGAACGGGCGACCGGCGCGCGGGTGGCCGGGCCGGATGAGGCGACGTTGTTCATTCGTGATGCCGATGCCTTTGCGGTGATGGCCGCGAATCTACCCAGTGGGCCGATCCTGACGGAGGGCCTTATCCCATACAGTGGCGCGGGAAAACGTATATTGCGGTTGTTGCGACCGGATATTGTGGCGATACAGGAGGTGATTCTTCTCCCGGGGCGCAACATTGAGGACTTCGTTGCGGAACAGTTTGGGCCGGATTTTCATTATTATGTGGAACCCGATGTGGAGATGCCCAACGGCGTGATCAGCCGATGGCCGATACGCGCCGCCGGCGTCTGGAAAGATGAGGAGGTGTTTAATCGGGAGTTCGTGTGGGCGACCATCGATTTGCCGGGCCCGCGTGATCTGCACGTGGTGAGCGTGCATTTCAAGGCGGGTTCCGGCGGGGCGGACCGCGCGACGCGTGTCCGGCAGGCGCGGTCATTGACAAACTACATCGCCAACGCGGGTTTCCCGGAAGATGACTATCTGGTTATTGCCGGCGATTTGAATCTGGGGGGGCGGAACGAGGAAACGATTCAGATTCTGGAGGCGTACGTGTCGGATGCGGGGCAACCCGCCGATCAACAGGGTGTGCGCGAGACTAACATTCCGCGTAGTCAGCACTATGATTTTGTCTTGCCTGACCGGCGTCTGGAAACGCGGGAAGTGCCGTATGCATTTGGGGGATATGTATTCACCAACGGTCTCGTATTCGACAGTCGTTTGTGGGACGACCATCTGTTGCCCGCTCTTGTGGGCGATGCGGCGGACTTCAACATGCAGCACCTGGCGGTGATGCGCGTGTTCGCGCTGGACGAGAAGTAAGACCATGCTCCCTGAAAGGGAGCCACAACGCTTCTTAACCACGGAGGGCACTGAGATCACGGAGGGAAGAGGAGATGGAGCTATATTCTCTCTGTCTGTTCCGTGTGTTCCAGCGCAGCATGGCGGGAAAGAAGAAGAGGAAACCACGGATGTCACGGATGGGCACGGATAGTCCTTTCCCCTTTGATATCCGTGCAATCCGTGTAATCCGTGGTTTAGCAGCCCGTTGAAGAACTCATAGCCACATAGTCCACGCCCTTACGGGCGCAGCTACATTGCAGTTTTCTTCGTAGCCGCCGCCGTGAGGCGGTGGATGGCACGCCCAATAAACCTTTTTCAACGGGCTGTTAGCTCTTCGTCCGGGCGAAAGGCAAGGGTGTATCAACAAACGGCTGGAATTATTGTCCGCTTCTCCTGTAGGGTTCCCATGCTATGTCCTTGGAAATCGAACAACAATGTGAACGGATCACGGCGCGGTCCGTGGATCTGGTGTCCGCCGATGAACTCAAACGCGCGCTGAAGGCGGCGGAGAAGGAAGGGCGTCCGCTGCGCGTGAAATACGGCGCGGATCCGTCTGCGCCGGATATCCACTTGGGCCATGTCGTCGGCCTGAACAAACTGCGTGAATGCCAGGATCTCGGGCATACCGTCGTGTTTATCATCGGTGATTTCACCGCCATGATCGGCGACCCGTCCGGTAAGTCCAAGACCCGTCCGCAATTGTCGCGCGAAGAGGTGATGGCAAATGCGAAGAGCTATCAGGAACAAGTCTTCCAGGTGCTGGACCGTGATCGGACCGAAGTGCGCTTCAATTCCGAATGGTTCGGCCCGATGAACTTCGAGGACGTAATTCGCCTCTCGGCGCATGTAACGGTGGCGCAAATGCTGCAACGCGACGACTTCGCGAAACGCCACGCGGATAATCAGCCGATTTCGCTGGTCGAGTTCCTGTACCCTCTGGTGCAGGCCTATGATTCCGTCATGGTCAAGGCCGACATTGAGCTGGGCGGTACCGATCAGTTATTCAACCTGTTGCTGGGCCGCGAGCTGCAGAAGATCTACGGGCAGGAGCCGCAGGTGGTGTTGACGTTGCCGCTGATCGAGGGCTTGGACGGCGTGCAGAAGATGAGCAAGAGCCTGAATAATTATGTCGGCGTAACGGATGCGCCCGGCGACATGTTCGGCAAGCTCATGTCTGTGAGCGACGATCTCATGTGGCGATATTTCACCTATGTGCTTTGCACGACCGATGGCGATATCGCGGCGTTGAAGGCGAAGCATCCGCGTGAGGCCAAGGACGAGTTGGCGCGCCGTATTGTGGCATGGTTTCACGACGAGTCAGCCGCAAGGGCCGCGTCCGAGGAGTTCGCCAAGGTCTTTTCGGAGCGGCAGAACCCGACGGATATGCCGGAGATAATAATCGGTGCGGACCTTGCGTCCGACGGTCGGATCGGGTTGCTGAAACTGTTGACGACCGCCGGTCTGGCGTCCAGCAACGGCGAGGCGCGCAGATTGGTGCAGCAGGGCGGGGTGCGAATCGATGACGAGAAGGTGTCCGATCCGCGCATGACCGTGACGATCAAGGACGGCATGATTCTGCGCGCCGGCAAACGCGGGTTTGCGCGGGTGCGGCTGAAGTAAGGCGTAATAAAACGCGTCTCTTTCGGCCAGCGCTCGAACGAAGCCCCTGGACCGTGCCGGTCCACGATCAACACCTCGTCCACGCCCAACTGCTTCAGCGCGATGGCAACGCCCAGCCCGGCGGGGCCTGCGCCGACAATGATCGTATTGAGCGTTTTTGTCATGCGGTCGCTTCCAGAACAGGCAGCGCGGAAGGATTGAGATCCAAGCCGATCAGGATGGCGACCGGCTCAAAGTCGATTCTCCGGGGAACGCGTTTAAGGGATATCGAATCGGGGCCGTCGACTCGCTGGAAATAAATGGGGAATTCCTCGCCGTGCACATAAGCCATGCCCTTGGCGCGAAGTACCTCCGGGGGCAGATCCTTCAGATAGGTCTCAAGATCCGCTTGTGGCAGGCGTTGGGGCAAGGGAATCTCCAGACTGGCAAAGTGATGTTCCGCGTGGTGATGATGATGGTGTTCCGACGGCGATGCGTCTTTCGTGTTAAATCGGCGCGGCGGTAGATGGCGGGCTTTCTTCAACAGTGTGTGAGCCGCCTGCGTCAGATGATCGCTGGTCGTCCAAGTGAGTTTTGGGGCCAACTCCTCCACCGCCGATAACACCTCCGCAGCGCGCTCCTGCGACACTTCATCCCTGCGCGTCAATAGACCGTAGCCCGCTGTTTCAACCTGCGAGCGTTCGAGGCGATTATTCCAGTATCGTTTCTGCCAGCGCTTGGCGTCTATCACCACGACTTGAATCGGTAGGGTGTAGCGTTCCGTGGCGGAATCGGCCGTGAAGATTTCTATCAATTGGGTGGCATCCGCCGTGCCGTTGGCTTCGATCAACATCACGCTTTCATCGGTCAGCGGGGCGGAGCGAAGGGCGTCAAAGAGCGCTTCGCGCGACCCGCAACACACGCACGTGCCGGCGATGGGTTCGACCAGCGCCGCATATTCCTCGAAGGACGCCGCATCCACACGGGCATTCTGATAGTCGTTCAGGATAATATGCGGCCGCACACCACGCTCGATCAAGGCCGGCACCCACGCGCGGAGGAGCGTGGTTTTGCCTGCGCCGAGAAAGCCGGTGATTAAGTAAAGCGGCGTCATTCCGTGCCTTCGGTCATAATTGTTGCACTGCTGATATGCGTGATCCACTCGCGCTTCGATCCGGCTTCCTTAATCCGGATAAAACCGCTCGCGATGCAGTATTCCACTTCATCCGCTTTCACGGGCTCGTCGGCGCACTTGGTGCAGCCGTCTTTTAAGTAGACCGAAGCGTTCTTGATAACGTTTGTGGCGAATAGACTCATTGGTTCTCCTCTTGGTTGTAATGAATGTGACGAGAAGAAGATACTTGTTGATAATGAATTATCAAATAATTTCTTGCTCTGTGAGCACCGCGTAACCACCATTTCCGTCACGCCACAGCTTGACAATACGTAATTATGTGAAGTACGCCGTTACGTATGAAGACAGTGATCACAACGACGGATGCCGCCAGGCATCTCGGGGACTACCTTGCGCGGGTACAGAGGCCTGAGAGAGGCCTGAGGGACAGAGAACACTGCATTTACTCTTAACCGCCACACGTACACACCCGGCTACACTTAATCGAACCGCTTGATCGGTAATAAAGGCCTGGGATGCGAGTAAGTGCAGGCGGGTAAGGGTATCCGAATAAGTGTAGGTGGAGCGGGAGGCGGGCAAGGTCAAAGGCGGAGCGCAATGGTTTCGTCGGCCCAGTTGTGCGCCCACGCGGGGGCGTGGGTGGCGATGAGGATGAGGCGGCCGTTCTTGCGCTGCCGGTTGAGCACTTTGGTGAGCGCAACTTGTCGCCGGGCTCCCAATGCGGGTCGTGCCCCGTGGTGGGGTGCGCCTAGCTTGGCGGAGCCATGTGCGGGGCGGGACCGCCGAGTTCCGAATTATAAAGCCCACGTCACAGTGGCTATCACATTTCGACCCGGCTCGTTGACGCCGGAACCGTGGATGCGATAGTCCTCGTCTAAGAGGTTTTCGATGGCCATGTTCAGGGTCAGGTCCGGCGTCACCATGAGGCCGGCGCGCAGTGTGGCGATGGCATAGCCGGGGGTGCCGCCCTGCGGGATCCGCTGCGTGTCGCGTCGGTCGCCACCCGATAGGCGGTCGGCCTTGGCGGCGAAATCGCCGGCGGCTTCGAGCCAGTAGCGACCGGTGGTCGTTTGCCAGCGCACGCCAAGATGCGCTGTGGGAGGCATGATGCGACTGATGTAGTCGCGCTCGCGGGTCTTTTCGCCGGCGCTGGTGAAGACATCCGCCTTGCCCTCTTGCCATGACCCGCTTGCCCAAGCGCTCCACTGGGGATGACCGCGCCACCGCAGGACCGCTTCCGCACCTTGCACATAGCCGTCGCCGGCATTGGATTTGGTGACTTCCCGGAATCCGTCGCGCTCGCGACCGGTAGCGGTTTTGACGATCAGGCCGTCAATCTGTGTGTAGTAATATCCGAGCTGAATGACCCAATCGCGGGTACGGCTTTTCCAACCGATCTCGTAGGTGAGGAATTCCTCGTTGTCGAGATCGGGCGCGGGGATTTCGATTTCATCGCTGCGCGCCACGCCGAAGCTGGTCAGGTCATGAATGGTGGGTGCGCGGAATCCCTGCGATAACCCAGCATACACTACATGGCGACGGTCCTCGGTCAGTGGCACCAAGAGACGTGCGGAACCCCTGATCGCGCTCCATTGCTCGTCGAGCGAAATCGGTTCCCCGGTGGCGGGATCCTCGACCCGTCGCGCATCGGCGCGGGCATAGGTATAGCGCGCCCCCAGGACGAGATCCGCCAGGTCATCGCCGAGGGTGATGGTGTTCTGGGCAAACACGCCGGCAAGGTCGAAATATGCGTCCGCGGCCAGCGGCCCCTGCAACCCGATCCGGGTCGGCGCACCGTCCGGGCCGATGTCCCGGTCGAAAGACGTGACGCGATCGCGATAATAATCGGCACCGTAAATCAGTGTACCTCCCCCATGGGTGCTTTGCAGTTGCATCGTCGCGCCGTAGCTTTCGACATCGAATCCGTCCACCGTGCGGCGACCATCGCTGCGCACCCGTTCTCGTTCCTCATCGTGCGCATGACGCGACAAGGTGAGCTGCACTTGGTCGACCTTGGCAAAGGGCTCGTTCAGCTCGAGGCGGAGATAGGTCAAGTCGCGGGCCTGGTCGAATCGGTGAACCCGTTCATCTCCATGTTCCAATCCCTTCCAGTCGATCTCGCCAAACACCGTGCGGTGCGTCCGCCAAGCGTCTTCCTGTCGCACGGATTGATGCGCCAAGGTCACGGTCGCGTCGTCCGACAGAAAGTATTGAATTTTACCGTCGGCGGCCCATTCATCGTAGCCGGTCTTGCGCTGGCGTCCGACCCGCCGCCCGCCCTGCACATCGCCGAACTCTTTCCAGGTAAATCCGCCGGTCACGCCGAGTTCCGGGGTCGGCCGGGCGGCGGTACTCCAGCGGCCGATATGCGATCGCTCCGCCGTCGCCCCGCGATACAGCAGGGTAGTGTTCCATTCCGCCGCGCCCGTCCACTCCGGCGCATCCGGGGTGAGGGCGTTCAAGACGCCGCCGATGGCATCGCTGCCGTATTGCACGGCGCCGGGCCCGAGCAGGAGTTCGAAGCGATCTATCGAAAAAGGATCAATCGTGTTCCAGTACTGGTTGGGTCCGCTGCGAAAGGCGGTGTTGTTGAGGCGGATTCCATCGATCAAGGCGAGGGTCTGATAGCCTGTAAAACCGCGAATGAACGGCGAGGTCTGGGCGTTTGAGGTCTTCTGAATCATCACCGAAGGAACATCGCGCAGTAGATCCGCCGTGGTGCGGCGACCGAGCCGGTTCACGCCGTCCGCCGCATCGACCGTATGCAGAGCCCAAGGTTCCGATTGTAGATCCCGAGGTGCCCGGGAGGCTGTCACCACGAGCTCCGGCAGGGTCCACACGGAGGTGTTCTCGTCCGCCGGAGCCGGAGGGTTGAACACCAATAGCATCAGAACTGCAACCCAACATGTTTTCATCGCGACTCCTGGTTTGATGTCGTTGCTGTTCCCTTGCAAACGTCTCTACCCGGCAAAAGGTTCGGTAAATCTTTCAAGCTGACGGGTGGTACAGAGCGCGATAGGCTATGGCCCATGTCGAGGGACAGACTCCATACCGATATCCTGTTGATGCAGCACGTGGCCGAAGACTCGAAGGACGCGCTGGCCGAATTGGTGACTCGCTATCAAACGCCCTTGCTGAACTATTTCATCCGGCTGGGCGTTTATATGGATGGAGAGGACCTGGTGCAGGAAACATTTATACGACTCTACAAAGCGAGGAAGCGTTATCGCGCGTCCGCGCAATTCACCACATTCCTGTACCGGATCGCGCGGAATGTATGGGTGGATCGCTGCCGCAAGTTGGTGCGCCGGGAACGCATGCTGGGATACATCCGGTTGGATGTCCGCATTGATGAAGAAGCGGCGGTTGCGGAAGCGCGGCGGGAAAACCGACACGATGTGGAAGCTGTGTTGGACACGCTTTCGCCGAAACTCAGGGAGGCCTTGGTGCTTAGCGTATATCAGGGTTTGCGTCAGCGGGAGATTGCGGAGGTCTTGAACATCCCGCTCGGTACGGTCAAATCCAGACTTCATCTGGCCATGCAAACGGTACGGGAGGCGCTGGATGCAGCCCAACCATAAACCTGCTGCCTTGGATCCGGGCGCCATTGATCAGGTGCTGGAGGGGAAGCCTGCGTCGTCGTCGGACGAGGCGGTCCGTCGTGTGGAGGAAACGGTTGCGTTTTTGCGCACGGCGCCTACGCCTGTCGCGCGGCCGGGTGCGGTGCAGGATCTGATGGCGCGGATAGAGGGGGAAGGACCACCGCGTCAGAAATTATGTTGGAGAGTGGCGCCGTGGTGGGGTGGGGCCTTGGCGGCCTCGCTATTGGTGGGCTTCTTCCTGTTGTTTCGACTTGGCGAGCCCGTTGTTCAGGAGCATGCGCTGGGGGTCGACCGGCATGAGCAGGCGCGGGCATGGTTGGTGGAGGCGCAGGAACGTGATGGGCATTGGGACGTTGGCCGATGGGGCGGTCTTCCTGCCCACGAGGTGGCGTTGACGGCGCTGTCTCTGATTGCGTTACTGGACGGCGCGGAGGTGTCGCCCGCCCGCCGGGACGCCGTCCTGCGCGCGGGACACTACTTGAGCAGTCAGTTGCAGGCGCTGGATTCCCGCCAAGTGGAGCGCGGGGCGGGCGCCCGGAATCTCCGGCTGGCCGCACTGGCCTTGATCGCGGTTGATCATCATTTCCCGGATGCGGACTGGCGTGAGCCCGTTCGCATCGCTTCACAAACCCTTGCAACCGGCCAGGCGGCGGCGGGCGATTGGGGCTACGTGTCGCCGGAGGATAACGGTTTTCAGACGGCGGCGCTTGCCCCTGATCAGATTCGGGCGCAGGCGACGCAATGGCTGACGACCACACAGGCGGATCACTGGGAACGGCTGGGCGGCACCGTCTACGTCATGGCCCGGGCGTCGCTGCTCTTGTAGTGATGCCGCATGCCGAGCCGGGGCTCGGCGTTTCCGACTTGGCGGAACCACGCGTTGGGAGGATCTCCCGGGAGCGCTGAGCACCAGTTCGGCATGATGGCGATTAAGGTTTTACGACCATCGCAGCAGTTGGGGCAGGGCATCGAGGTGTCGATCACGTGTGTACAGCGGCACGTTGTGCTGCTGGATCAACGCGGCAATCCAGAGGTCGTTGGTGGGAATGGGCGTCCCCTGTGACCGCAATTGGGCAAACAGACGCGCGTAGTGAAACAACGTCTGTTCGTCAGGGAAAAGAATGGCAACGCGAGGGCGATTCAAGAACTGATTGAGCACGCGCTCATTTTGTTGACTCAGACTCCCGCATGCGAACCCCGCACGCAATTCGGCGATGACGGGGAACGGCATCCAGACCCGCTCTGCCGACCGCAACACATGCACTGCCTCCTCAACCCCCTCGCAGAAATCGCGATACCGGTTGGTATCGAGCGCTACCATCATCGCCAAAGCTCCTCGTCCACCTGCTCCTGGGCCTTGATGGCTTGATCAAATGCCGGGTCATTCACCCAGGTGCCCGCGAGGTCATCCAGATCGTGAAAGACAGCCGTTTCACCCTCCAACCCCAAGGCTTGGCTCAACGCCTGCACGGCGACCGTGTTTAAACTAGCGCCATGCCGGGTGGACCGTTCGCGTAAACGCTGATCCACGCGCGGGGGAATATTCCGAATCGTGTACTGGACTGAAGAAGATTTCATGGTGCATACATAGTATGCCTGCAACGCATGTATTTCAAGCATTCATTTTGCAAAAAGCCTGTCAATATTTTCCTGTATGCGGTTCTCTACGACGATGAGCGGGCGCAACGATGTCGCCATGTTCTTTCCGAGATTGTGGATGGGAAGCCGGCCGCCGCTCTCATCTGTTTCCGGGCCTTTCCCAAAGTGATCGTCACGACGATTCTCCTTGGAGCCGGAGCTGCCTTTGTCGGCCGTGGTTCTGTATTTGGTTGCGGCTATGCGGCGCTGTAATTCCCGCGGTGCTCGTGCGTATCGGACATGAGCCGGTTTGAGGTCGGTCATTCGATGTCGGAGCGGACGCGCAGGAAGCCGATGGCGGTGTCCGGATGGTCCACCCGGTAGGTGCGGATTTCCATGCCCGGATCGTGATGGACCGGGTCCGACTCGATGAGTTCGAGGTCAGCGTCCGACCAATCAGGTGCCATGAGTTGCGTGGCAAATTCGGCGGCGGGCATAATGCCGCCGGATTGGAACCGCATACGGGCGCGAATGCCGGGTAGAATCTCTTCTTCGTCCTCCAGCCATACGAAATCTACCGAGGCCTCTTCCCCGAAGGCGTATCGCTGCATGTTGCTGATGCCGTCTTCCAGTGGCACAGCTGAAGCTCCACTGATCGTGTCGTCCGCAATTTGGACCGGGGTGAACATCGTCTGCCGCCAGTGCTCGTACGAATCAAAGCCCCCTCCGTCGGTGATCTGGAAGCGGAACATGTCCGTTGTGTTTGTGATCACGGTATTGCCGCTCAGGGCCTCCACTTCCATATAGAGGTCATACGTGCCAGGGTGTGAGAACCCCCAGCTATAGTGTAAATGGTCGCCGTCTTGGATCAGAAGGGAGCCGGCGGGGAACCCATTCAGCGTGTTCATGGGCACGTTGCCCGAGCCGGCGAAGAGCGAGAAGACGCCATCTTCGGGGCCGGTCATGT
>SLGY01000036.1 GCA_007136425.1 Kiritimatiellia bacterium | reverse complement strand
CGCCACCTGATCGTTCCGGCTCCGCGCGGTATGAATCCTCTTCCCGATCTCGCCCAGTTTCGCGGTCAGCGTCCGTTCGACCGCAAGATGCACGTCCTGGTCGTCGAGCGTAATGACGAAGGCACCCGCCCGCGCGGCTTTCATGATGGCCACGAGTTCGGCAACCACGTTTTGTGCGTCGGTTTCGGAAAACAGCGGTGTATCCAAGGGCATTTCGGCGAGCATCTTCACGTGCGCAGCCGAGCCCACGCAGTCCATCTCTACCAGTGCGCGATCGAGTTCCACGTCGCGCCCCGCCGTGAAGGCCAACACCTCGTTGTCGATAGGGCCCACCGTTGTTGTGCGTTTCGTTGTCATACGCCGGAAGCGTGGCACGACGCCCCCGAACCGTCAAGGATGGTTAGAGCAAGAAAGATGTGCGATTGACCATAGAGCGCCCTCCATGATAACTACTGCGCGCCACAACAGGTCTTGCAACAAGGAACGATCCATGACTCAACCCAATAAACGCGTTGTCATCACCGGAATGGGCGCGCTCACTCCTATCGGAAACAACATCTCGGAATTCTGGAATAATTTGTGTGCGGGCCTAAGCGGCGCCGCCCCGATCTCCTCGTTCGACGCGTCCGGGCATGCAACGCAATTCGCCTGTCAAGTCAAGGGATTCGACCCGCTCGACCACATGGATCGCAAACGCGCCGGGCGCCTTGATCCGTTCGGACATTTCGCTTTTGCCGCATCGCGCGAAGCCTTGACGGATGCGGGGATCGACACGGACACCCTTGCTGAACCGGAACGCGAGCGATTCGGCGTGATCATCGGCAACGGGGTCGGCGGCTTTCAGTCCGCTGAAAAACAGATACAATCCTATCTCGACAAAGGCCCGCGCCGTGTATCCCCCCTCTACGTGCCGTTGACCATCCCCAACATGCCCAGCGGCATTCTGGCAATCGATTTCGGACTGAAAGGGCCCACCTATTCCGTCGCCTCCGCCTGCGCCACGGGGAACAATTCGTTATTCGACGCATGGGCCCTGATTCAACTCGGCTACGCGGACACCGTACTTGCCGGCAGCGCCGACGCCTGCATCACGCCTTCGCTCGTCGCCGGATTCAACGCCGCCAAGGCGCTCTCCACCCGCAACGACGCGCCGACCTCCGCCAGCCGACCGTTTGATCTGGATCGGGACGGTTTCGTCATGGGCGAAGGCGCCGGTATGCTCGTGTTGGAAGATTACGAACACGCACGTCAACGCGGCGCGCGCATACGGGCCGAACTCCTTGCGTTCGGCCTCTCCACCGACGCGCATCACATCACCGCGCCCGAACCGGAAGGTCTTGGGGCCTCTCGCGCCATGCGCGATATGCTTGATCGCGCCGGGCTCGACCCCGCCGACATCGATTATGTCAACATGCACGGCACGTCCACGAAGCTGGGCGACATTGCAGAAACCAAGGCGATCAAGCGGGTCTTCGGCGATCACGCCTACCGGATGAAGTTATCCTCCTCGAAAAGTATGACCGGCCACATGATCAGCGCCGCGGCGGCGGCCGAAGCCATCGTGACCATTCTCGCCATCGAACACGATTGCATTCCGCCCACGATCAACTTCACCACGCCGGACCCCGAATGCGATCTCGATTACACGTTCAACGAAGCGTGCGAGACGCCGGTACGGTTCGGCGTCAGCAATTCGTTCGGTTTTGGCGGGCACAACACCAGCGTGGTGTTCGGCAAGGCGCCCGCATAAGCTTCTACGGACCGCTCTAATACCGCCTGCCGGTTTGCGTATCCCGGTTCCGGGCATGATTGACCACGTAATCTTTGATCTCCGTCAACAACGAGTCCCACCCCGTGTCCAGCGGCAGAACATGACCCGCCGGCTCAACGACCAGCAAGCGGTTGGCTTCGTTGGTTAATGCCGTGAACCATGCCTCGGCCGCATCGGAGTCCACGATCTTATCGCGCTTCGACAACACCATCATCACCGGGATGTCAACGTCCGCCGGCCCCGCATCGAGATCGTCCAGCAACGCGAACAACTCCGAATACAGGTCCAACGGAATAAACAAATCCCGTTCTTCCTTTTCACGGACACGGGGATCATGCGCGTCGATCGGGAAGATGGATTCCAGCACGTCCGACTCCGCCACCAGAAACTCGCCGACCGCAAACCACTCTTCCGGTTCCAGGATCGGGCTGCGCGCGTCCGACACTTCCAGTAAGGGCGCAAGCAAGACCAGCCCGTCCGCCAACGCGGCGTCGGCCTGCAGCGCCCGCAAGGCCACGGTCCCGCCCAGGGAATGCGCCACGATCCATACCGTCTCGTGCTCCGCGCGCATTTCCAGCGCCGCCGACCGCACGGCGCGCACCCAATCAGCACGTCTCACTTCCGCGGCCCGGTCCACCGTTTCGCCGAATCCCGGAAGCCGGATCGCGCGGCACGCAAAGCCGTGCTCGGCAAAATACGGGACAAAATAGCGATACAAGGACGGCGACCCGGCAAACCCGTGCACGAACAGGATGCCCACGGCCCCTTCCCCCGCCTTGAACGGCTCAAACCCTGTGCGCACGCCGTCCGCGTCGCGTTCCACGGACGCTTCCCACTCGGCGTAGCGCTGCTCCACGCGCCAGGCATAGATATGATCCGCAAGGCGCACCAGCAGCAACGCCAGTACCGCCAGCACACCGAACGCAAGCGCCGCTCGTACCATACGGGATCGCCGGTTCATCGCTTTTCCAGCCTCCATCACGCGCTATATTTTACGCTCGCCTTCCTGTTGCGGTTTGTAAAGGCGATACAGTTTGGCGATGCCTTTCGGCTCGCCGATAATCGTGACACGGTCACCCGCGCAGAATTCCGTACGCCCGTGGGGCACAATAGAGTGCTCATTTCTGCGCACATAGGCGACCAGCGTATCGTCGGGAAACGAGAGTTCCGTCAGCGTCCGCCCGATCAACGACGCCGCGGGGGAATCGGGCGTGAGCGTCAAAGCGATGAAACGTTCATCGCGAAGCAG
Source organism: Kiritimatiellia bacterium (assembly GCA_007136425.1). Classification (GTDB taxonomy): domain Bacteria; phylum Verrucomicrobiota; class Kiritimatiellia; order SLAD01; family SLAD01; genus SKZA01. Next base: position 1,229 of record SLGY01000036.1, on the reverse strand, counting down.
CGTTTCCCGGAGACTGTCCTCGTCTTCAGCCGCCAACCAGGCGGGGCGGAAATCCGCCTGTTCCGTGCGGCCCGCAATCTGGGCAAGGATCCTTAGATGCAGCCCGACCGCTGCCTCCGGGCTTACGAGAAAAAAGATGGCCGTAACCCGGGCGGCGCCGGACTCCTCGGAGGCGATGATTTCGCCGCTTTCGGTCTCGAGGACAATGCCCGACCGGCTGCGCACCATGACCAGCTCGGACCGTTCCAATCCGTGCAGACGGAAATGGGACAGGGCCAATCCCCGGGATACGGGCGTGCGACCTTCGCGGCCGGACGTAATAAATTGCCGGCGAATCTCTTCAGCACGGACTGGAAGACGATCTTTCAGGATCGCGGTCACGCGATCAATCACCTCTTCAAAACCGACCCCTTCTTCGATGTCCAGCACCGCCGCGCGCGTAACGAGATCGTCAAAGGGATCCTCATCGCGTAAGCCCTTCTCCTTGATGATCTGCCTGAATTCCTGATCCAGCCCGTCGAAGCGCCGGCTGCCGAGTCGGGCGAAGATGTGATAGATCGCGCCCGACCGGGTCACGCGCGATTGCGCGTATAACAGGTACCAGCTCGCGCCGAACACGATCATGCCCAACGAAAAGAGGGCGGGCAGCCATCCCATTTGGACGATCAACACCACACTGATGAGCAGGGAAGAAAGCGGCGTCCAGGGATAGCCGGGACAGCGGAACCCGGGATCATAGCTTTCAATGCGGCTTTCACGCATGACGATCACGGCAAGGCCGACGAAGGCGAAAACGAAAAGATTAAACGAGGACGCCAGTTTGGCCACGCCTTCCGCCGTAAACAACAGGATGAAAACGATCATTATCCCGGCCGTCATCAGGATGGCGGCGGACGGCGTATTGAAGCGGCCCAGTCGACCAAAGCGCTCGGGAATAAGTCGGTCCCGGGACATCCCCAACGGGTAACGACTGGCGGAAAGGATCCCCGCGTTCGCAGTGGAAGCGAAAGCGGCCAGCGCCGCCAGGATCACGAGGATCAATCCGGTGGAACCCGGCAACCAGGCGAAGAAGGAATCGGCCGCCGTGGCCACCGGCGTGTAATCCCGCTTCAAGGCTTCGGCATCGACCGTGCCCACGATGATCGCCACGCCGAGCACATAAATGGTCGTCGCGGTGAGCAGGGACAGGAACATGCCGAGCGGAAGATTGCGTTCCGGCCGTTTCACCT
>SLGY01000214.1 GCA_007136425.1 Kiritimatiellia bacterium | reverse complement strand
TTTTGTGGTGCGCGTACCAGAAATGGCCGCCCCAGGTCCAGATACCGGAGGCCATGACGGGTTCGTGTCCGAGATCGCGATGCCGTTGCAGCCAGTCTTCATAGAAAGCCTGGTCTTCGTGGTAATAATCCCAATAGACCAGTTGCGCCTCGGATGGAATGGCGGCTTTGACATCGTCGGGGATTTTCGTTTCGGGGGCGTAATAGTTCTGCGTGGGGTTGCCCATGCGGAAATACATGTCGGACCAGATCATCGGTTGCAGCCCGTGTTTGCGGCACAGATCGCGCACACGCGCGAGGTGCCGATTGAACAGGTCATAGCCCCGCTCGTAGCCGTGCTGGTCCATGAATCGGCCGCGCCCGAGGTCGTGCGTTTCGTCCATGCCGATATGGATGCGGCGCGAACGATGCACGTCGGCAAAGCGCGCGAGCATTTTGTCGATGAGCGCGTAGGTGCGATCGTCGTCCACGAGCAGGACGGAGGCGGTGTCCTTGATCGCCCAGTACGGCGACCACTTCAGCAGGGTCTCAAGGTGGCCAAGGGTTTGAATGCACCCGACGAGTTCGATCCCGAGCGCGGCGGCGTGTTGGTCCAGGTCCCGCAACTCGTCCGGGGTATATCGTCCGCGCAGATAGCCGAAATGTTCTTCGCCCGGCAGTTCGTAGGTGTCCTCGGTGTAAAGCATGATCATGTTATAGCCGAGCAGGGCGAGCTGGTTCAGCCATCGTTTGATATGGTCCGGCGTCATGACGGCGTTGCGGGAGCAGTCGAGCATGATGCCGAAGGTGGAGAAGGGCATGACTTCTTCGAGGGTATCACCTTCATGGACGAGACCGCCGAGCAATGTGCCGAGTCCGCGCAGGGCATGCGCGGTGGTGGCGTAGCGGATCGTAGCGCCGCCTTGTTCAATAGAAACAACGGGGCCGTCGAGGTCGTGTACTTCCTGAAAGGCGAGAGCAGTCCCGTGCGTTTTGCCGCCGCGCAGGGCGGGATACTGGTCGGCCAACAGTTCGAGCGCGGGAATCAACGGGGCGGGGGTGCGGTCGGGTAGCCAGCAGAGAGGCGTGTTCATAGGGTGGTCTAACTCAGATTCGATAACGCCGCGATCATGAAACCACTGTAGAAGATCAACACCAGTGCGGCGCCGACCAGCATGATCAGGTAGGCGATCCCGGTAACGATGAAGAACGTGTTCAGTTTCTGCAGGAACGGTTCAAACGACGGGGGGACTTCCGTAATCCGGTCCAAGGCCGTGCGTGCGCTCAGTAAGGCGGCGCCGCCGATGATGAGCAGAACGCCCCAGAGAATGCCGAAACAGGAAGCGCAATAGAGGATGCCCATCACGATACTGGCGATACCGACGAAACGGAGCCAACCGCCGAAAGAGGGCGGCACGCGTCCTGTGGGCGCCGCGCCCGGGGCGGCGGGTTGCGGAGGAGGCGTCGGCATGGCGGGCGGGGGCGCCTCGGCGGACTGCAGCTCGGGATGTGCGGTAATGGGAGCCCAGTCGGTCATGCCTTGGGACCAGACCACGGTTTCCGGGGGCAGATCGCCTTGAAGAAACCGTGCCCGCAACTCGTCCGTCGATACGGGCCCCTCACGATTCGTGCGGTCTTTCGAGTAGTACCAGCTCCGATTCATGGGGCGCGCCGATTCAGGTTCGGCCGGCCAGTTCGTCGACGACTTCTTCCGCGAGTTCTTCGGCGGCTTCCATGGCCATGGCCTTGCGCGTTTCGGCGTCGGTGTACTTGAAGGTGTACTGTCCGTCGGCCCACGCGATGGAAATATCCTTGATGCCGGCTAAGGCGAAGGAATGCGTGATAAGCGGGGTCAACGCGTCCCGGGCATCATCTTCCTTCAGGACCTCACCCGAGGCGACCAGCAGGATTAATTTCTTCACCTTATGCAGGGGGCTCGTTCCGTTCTTATCCATGGTGAAGGTTACGTTGGGCGAGAGGACCTGATCCATCCACGCCTTGAGAATGGCCGGGACGGAGAAGTTCCACATCGGCACGGTGAGGACCACGATATCCGACGCATTGAATATTTCGCCTTGTTCAATGCCGTACGCGCCCGCAAGCTGCTCGTCGTCGGTCGGCTGATGGCCGGCGATGAAGACGGGGAACCAGAAGCCGCGAATAGCCTGGTAATCCAGATAGGGCGGCGGATTTTCGTAAAGATCCACGTTGGTAATGTCCACGTCCGGGTTGCGCTCGGACAGGGTCCGGAAGAAGGACACCGCCAATTGCTTGGAAGTGGATTCCTCCGTCGGGTTCGGGTCAGCGCATATATGCAAAATGTTCATAGTGTATTCCTTTTTTCAATCAGTCCCCATTTCAGGTCATGTCCGCCGGGGCTCGTTCAGTCCGGGCAGTTCATGACTCCGAGCGTATCCAGTGGGGCGTTGCCGACTGGATTGACAAGTTTTGTCAGATAATTGCTCAATTCCCGTCCATATTCGGTGTCCTTGCCCAATTGTGCAAGTTGTTTATGCACGACGGTTAGTCCGTCACGTCCGGATTCGGCCTCCTGCGCGTCGGTGAAGCGGCGTTCCGGGTTGGGATCGAGAAAGCGTTGCAGCAGATATACGAGATGCTCATTTTGCTGAACGTGCGCCGGGAGCATGCCCGGCAGCCGATCGAGCAGGGTCAATTTGAATTCGTGCAGATCCGCCTCGGTCATTTGCGAGGCATCGACGAGGGGGGCGCCCCGCAGCATTTCCAGTCCGACCAGGCCGACGCTGTAGAGATCCGACGCGGTGGTATTCGGTTCCCGGCGATGCGTTTCCGGCGCCATATACATAGGGCTGCCCAACAGAAAGCTCGTATGCTCATTCAGCATTACGGCACGTCCGTAATCCACAATTTTTGCATAGCCGAGACGATCTACCATGATGTTGGCGGGCTTGATATCGCTATGCGCAAAGCCCAGCTCATGCAGCGTTTCAAGTCCCCGCAGAATCTGGCGCATGAGATACAAGGCTATGCCGGGCTGAACCTGGAGCTGATCACCGTCCAGCCGGAAGACCGAATCCGTAAAGCGGGCCCATTCCTTGTCGGTGCTGCGCTCGCGCGCCTTTTGCAGGTGCGAGGGCAACAACAGGCAACGCAAATCAAGGCCGTTAATGGCTTCCATTTGAATGTACCCGATCCCGTTGCTTTCCTCGTAGATATCGCGGGCGACAAGGTTCGGGCTACGCACGGTTTGGAGGCGGGAGGTTTGAATGGCCATACGGCCCATATCCGTCCAATATTTCTTCGCGCTACCGTAGATCCCAGGATCGAAAATCTTGATGGCGTGCCGCGTGATGCAACCACGCGAGCCCTGGCGCAGGCCGAGGAAAACCACGCCCTGACGTCCGCGACCCAATTCGCGCTGGAAAAGATAGGCGACGGGATAGTAGATGGCCCGAGCACGGATCAATGCGTTATAGTTCTCCAACAACTGGCGGCTACCGATCCCCTGTCCGCGCGCGGCAGGGTCGGTGGTCGGATAGATATCCGTAACTGTCTCATTGGCAGTTAGTTCCACGCGGGTCGTGTTCAGGCTTTTGCCGGGGTTTGTCATGGCGGAAGTGTACCCGCTTTATGGGGTTTGGCAACAAGGGATTCCGAGATACGAGATACGAGATACGCGATACGGGATACGCGATACGAGATGCGAGATACGCGATACGGGATGCGGGGGCGGGGGGGCGGTTGTTATGGCAGGGGTGAATAGGTGGGTGTTGTGAATGAACGCGTTGTCTTTGCATTATTCAACGTTTTCTGTCTCGTGCTTGGTCGGCGCCCGGACGCGTTGCGCAAAAAAGAATTTTGAGAGACTGCTTCACGCGGGCGCTTATCTGTTATAGGATGGCCGTTGCGGAATGAGGATTCACAAAGGACGGTAGGACGTTGAGCGTTTGTAATGGTTGCATCGTTACGTGCGAGCACGGGGGGAACCGTGTGCCGGCGCGATATGCGGAGCTGTTTGCTCCGTATCAGAAGGATCTGAACAGTCATCGCGGTTATGATCCGGGCGCTTTGGAGATTGCGCGTGCGATTGCCGGCGCGCTGGGCGCGCCTTTCTTGTATTCCACCACGACCCGTCTGCTGGTTGAACTGAACCGGTCCGCGAATCAGCACGGCATCTTTTCGAAGGTCACCGGCAAGCTGGACGAGTCCGAACGGCATTGGTTGATGCAGCATTATTACACGCCGTATCAAAACCGGGTGGAAAAGGCCATTTGCGATTTATGCGGCCGGAACCGCAAAGTGTTGCATCTTGCGATACACAGTTTCGCGCCCGTTGCGAAGGGGAAACGCCGCAACGCGGATATCGGGCTCTTGTACGATCCCGGTCGATCGGCCGAGAAACGGTTATGCCGCACATGGGGCGATGTGTTGCGGGAGGAATGGTCGGACTACAAGGTGCGCATGAACTATCCTTATCGCGGCACGGCCGACGGGTTCACCAAACATCTGCGCGAGCGGTTTCCCGCCCGGGCGTATGCGGGGGTGGAGGTGGAGGTGAACCAGAAGTTCTATTCGGCATCCCGGCGCGAATGGAACGCCTTTAAATTCGTGGTAGTGAACAGTCTGCTACGTACGCTGCAACAGAGGTCGCATTGAACGGCGCTATCAGTCGCCGTATTTCCGCAATACCATGGTGCCGTTGGTGCCGCCGAAGCCGAAGCTGTTGGACATGACGGTGTGAAGTCCGGCCTGATCTTTCCGTTCGCGTGCCAGCGCGTATCCTTCCGCCTCCGGATCAAGCGTATGAATATTGGCGGATGCGGCAATGAAGTCGTGCTTCAACATTAGCAGGCTGTAGATGATTTCATGGACCCCAGCGGCGCCGAGGGAATGGCCGGACAGGGATTTGGTTGAACCGACCGGCGGCATGTCGTCGCCGAACACGCTATGTACCGCTTTCAGCTCGGTGATGTCGCCTGCGGGCGTGGCGGTCCCATGCGCGTTGACGTACTGCACGGGCGTATCCACGGTTTCAAGGGCCAGCCGCATGCAGCGCGCCGCGCCTTCGCCGGAAGGCGCCACCATGTTTTCGCCGTCGGACGTGGCGCCGTAGCCTACGATTTCGGCGAGGATCGGGGCCCCGCGTTTAAGAGCGTGTTCCAGTTCCTCGACCACCACGACACCGCCGCCGCCGGCAATGACGAAGCCGTCCCGGTCGCGGTCGTAGGGGCGTGAGGCGGTTTCCGGTTTGTCGTTGTATTTCGTGGAGAGAGCGCCCATGGCATCGAACATCATGGCCAGGGTCCAATGCTCTTCGTCGCCGCCGCCGGCGAAGATCACGTCTTGTTTGCCCCATTGGATCAGCTCGGCGGCGTTGCCGATGCAGTGCAGGCTGGTGGCGCATGCGGACGTAATGGAATAGTTGACCCCTTTGATTTTAAACGGGGTGGCCAGACAAGCGGATACGGTGCTGCTCATGCAGCGGGTGACCATATACGGGCCGACGCGTTTGAGGCCTTTCTGGCGCAGGTTGTCGGCGCCTTCCACGACGTTCTTGGAGGACGCGCCGCCGGAACTCACAATCAGCCCCGTCCGCTCGTGCGAGACCAACTCGGGCGTGAGCCCGGCCTGCTCGATGGCCTGATTCATGCTGACATAGGTGTAGGCCGCCGCATCGCCCATGAAACGCCGATCCTTGCGATCGATCAAAGGATCCATGTCGATATTCGGTATACCGGCCACATGGCTGCGCATGCCCTGCTCGGCATAGGCGGGTTGATATCGTATACCGGAACGGCCGTCCCGTAACGACTTGGTCACTTCCTCTTCGTTATTGCCCAGACAGGATACGACCCCCATGCCTGTAATCACTACGCGTCTCATAAGCTCTCTTTCCTAGAATCCTTCCGTTGACTCAAAGAGGCCGACCTTCAGATTCGTTGCGGTATACACGTCGCGACCGTCCACCGTGACGGTCCCGTCACTGACTCCAACGACCAATTTACGGGCAATGACCCGCTTTATGTCAATGCGATACGTTACCAGTTTACTCGTGGGGAGGATTTGGCCGGTGAATTTCACTTCGCCCACGCCCAGGGCTCGTCCTTTGCCGAGATGCCCCAGCCAAGCGAGATAAAAGCCGGTGATTTGCCACATGCAGTCGAGGCCGAGGCAACCGGGCATGACGGGGTCGTCCTGGAAATGGCACTCGAAGAACCACAGATCCGGCCGGATATCCAATTCGGCGATAACCAGCCCGTTATCATATTTCCCGCCATTCTCCGTGACTTCAACGATGCGGTCGAACATCAACATGTTCGGTTTCGGCAACCGCGCGGATTTCGGAGAAAATAGCTCTCCGCGACCGGAAGCCAACACATCCTCTTTGGTATAAGCGTTTTTTCTGGTCATAATTGCCCGCTAAGGGGCTTCCTTTTTTGAAGCGCATAGCGTATGTAGATCGAAATGCAGCTTCAGTCTGCCCGTTTTGCCTGCAAACGCAAGAGTAAATTGAACGCGGAACGCGCGCGAGCCGTTTTGTGAAGCCTATAAACGTTGGAAAGGTGGCGCGATATGGAGAAGGTTTTTTTTGTGTATGTAACCGCCGGGTCCCGGGAAGAGGCGCAGCGCCTTGGGAGCGTCCTGGTGGAGGAACGTCTGGCCGCTTGTGTGAATGTCTTTGACGGGATGACCTCCTTGTACTGGTGGGAAGGGGCTGTGCAACAGGATCAGGAATGCGTATTGATCGCGAAGACAAGCGCCGCCCGGCTTCCGGCGCTGAAGGAACGACTGATCGCGCTGCACAGCTATGATTGTCCCTGCATTGTCGCGCTGCCGGTTCAGGACGGGCACGCCCCGTTTCTGCAGTGGATCGGCGAGCAGACGACACCGTCGGATTGATGGGCCGCTTGCGCCCCGCCGCCTTCCGCGGGCTGTTTTATCGTCGTGCGCGCAGGATAAAGTAGAGCAACGTCATCAGGGCGGTGATAAGCGCGGATACGTAGGTCAGAAACGCGGCGTTCAGTACGCGGGCCGCGTCTTCCTGTTCGCGCGAGCTGACAATGCCCGCGCTGACCATCAATTTCTTTGCGCGCGCGCTGGCATCCCATTCGACGGGCAAGGTGACGAGGGTGAAGAGCACCACGACGCTGAACAACAGGATCGCCGCGTTCATGAGCGCGGGCAGGTTCATGAACATGCCCGCGATAAATATGACATAGACCAGGTTCGTGCTCAGTTGGGTGACGGGCACCATGGCCGATCGAATTTGGAGCGGGGCGTATTGGGTGGCGTGCTGGATGGCATGTCCCGCCTCATGACAGGCGACGCCGATAGCGGATAGGGACGGTGAACTATAGACGTCCGGCGAGAGCCTTAAGGTCCGTGTGCGTGGATCGTAATGGTCGCTCAGAAAGCCTTGCACGGGTTCGACCTTTACGGCGTGCAGTCCTTCACGGTCGAGCAGCCGCCGCGCCGCCTGCGCACCGGTCAGCCGGGTCGACGCGGCATATTGCGCATAACGCTGAAACGTGCTCTTCGTTTTCCACGTCGCGTACATCCCGAACAGCAATCCCGGGATGGCCATGATGATGTATAAAGGGTCCAGAATCATGTTTTTTATCTCCTCCGTCGCCTATCTATGACAACGGCGACCTGAAAATGTTCAAGTCCCTTCCGACCGATGTCCGGACGCGAGCACGGTGATGGATCGCGCGTCGAGTTCGATCGGTTCGGCGGGGTCCGGCCAGACGGGCCCGTTTTCTTCAGTCGTCAGGGCGATCTGCCAGGGTGCGCCCGGCGGTTTGGGTACCGTGAAGGGTACGCGATAATCATGGGCATTGAACAGGAGGAACAGGTGATCCTTGTCCTCGTCGGCGCCGGTATACTCTTTTTGTCCGTCCAGAATGCAGCCCACCACCTCGGCATTATCCCAGTTCGGCTCCGACCCGTCCGGCGCCAGCCAGATGATATCGGCGCCTTCTCCTTCCGGATGGCATCCTTTGAGGAACGCTTTGCGCCGTAGCGATGGGTGTTCCTTCCGAAACGCGATGGCGCGGCGGGTGAACTCAATGAGGTCCTTGTGTTCTTCGGCCAAGGCCCAGTTCAGCCAGGAAATCTCGTTGTCCTGGCAATAGGCGTTGTTGTTGCCTTGTTGGGTCCGGAAGAATTCGTCGCCCGCCAGGAGCATGGGGACCCCCTGCGAAAGCATGAGGGTGGCGATGAAGTTCTTGACCTGACGCTTGCGCACACCGCGAATATGCGGGTCATCGGTCGGCCCTTCCACCCCGTGATTGAAGCTGTGGTTGTGGTTGTCCCCGTCCCGGTTGTTTTCGCCGTTGGCCTCGTTGTGTTTCTCGTTGTAGCTCACCACGTCGGCCATGGGAAAGCCGTCGTGCGAGGTGATGAAGTTGATGGATTTGAGGGGCGACTGACCTTCGCGGTCGTATAGGTCGCCGCTGCCCGCCAGTCGGGTGGCGAAGGCGCTGAGCGTGCCCGGCCCGCCGCGCCAGAAGCTTCGGACTTCGTCCCGATAGCGCCCGTTCCATTCGGACCAGTGCGGGTTGGGGAAGGACCCGACCTGATACAGGCCGGCGGCGTCCCAGGCTTCCGCGATCAGTTTGGTGTCGCGCAGGACGGGATCTTCGGCAATGGCTTCGACAATCGGAGCGCGGTTCAGCACGTCGCCGTTCTGGTCCCGCGTGAAGATGGAAGCGAGATCGAAGCGAAACCCGTCCACATGATATCGGGTAACCCAGTGTCGCAGCGAATCCAGGATGAACTGTTGTACGACGGGATGATTGCAATTCACCGTGTTCCCGCAGCCGGTATAGTTTCGATAATGGATGCCATCGTCTTCGATCATATAATAGATCGTCGGATCGATACCGCGAAACGAGTAGACCGGGCCGCGCGCGCCGCCTTCGGCGGTATGGTTGAAGACGATATCGAGAATGACCTCGATGCCCTCCTTGTGCAGCGCGCGTACGAGTTCCTTGAATTCGCGCACTTGTTGGCCGTGGACTCCGTCGTGCGCATAGCGCGCGTTCGGCGAAAAAAAGTTTACGGTGCTGTAGCCCCAGAAATTACGCAAGGCCTTGCGCTTGGAGGTTTCGTGATAATATTCCATTTCGTCGAATTCCTGGATCGGCAGGAATTCCACGGCGGTGACGCCCAGCTCCTTGAGATGCGGGATCTTTTCCATGAACCCGCGATAGGTGCCCGGATGATTCACGCCGGACGATGGGTGCACGGTGTATCCGCGGATGTGCGCCTCGTAGATGATGCTGTCTGCGAGAGGCGTGCCGGGCGGCGCATCGCCGGTCCAGTCGAACGTATCCTCTACGATCACGCCTTTTGGAAAACGCGCGCCGCGTCGCGGGAATTTACCGGGTTGCATGCCGAACGGGTCGCCCCAGGTTGGCGAACCGGCCACGGCCTGGGCATAGGGGTCGAGGACCCATTGCCGGGGATGATACCGGTCGTGATAGCCTTCGGGCTGTGTTCCGTCCAGACGATACAGATAAAATTGTCCGGGCCGCGCATCGGGTACGCGCACGTGCCAGATATCGCCGATACGATGCCGGTCCGCGCTCAGCTCGATTTCGCGGTCGGGCTTATCCGCGTCCGGCGTGTCAAACAGCATCAACCACACGCGCGTGGCGTGGCGACTGAACAGGGTGAAGGTGACCCCCTCCGCATCGGCGTACGCGCCGAAGGGGACAGGGAATGGGAGCTGCATCCGGTTAGAGTGCGGCCCGGCGTTTTTCTTCTTTCTTTCCATGAGAATCCTCTGATAAATGACGCGCTGTTATAACGATTTACCGGAATGAATGCCAAGCGTTTTTCGGGACGCGAAGTGGCTGTGTGCGCATTTGCGACCCTTCAGCGGCCAGCCGTTCTCAATGTCGGCGGCCCGGACCGAAAGTGTACTTGATACGCTGTCCGAAGGTATGCAGCACCCGGGAAACGCCGCGCCGTCGTCTGTGGCGTCCGGTTTTTCGGTGCGCGTCGGGCGGACGGGTGTCGGATTGCGGCGGCGAGCGATGGGAGGAGCCATGGGAATGAGGAACCGCCCCCGCATAGCGCGGTTCCGGTTCGGGCCTTCTCGGTATCACGCTGCCGGCGGCCTTGATGGTGGCGTCGAAGGCCTTGTTGACACCGCTTTGCAGGTTCTCCCAGAATCCGGGCTCGCTCGCCTTCTCCGCCGGGGCTTCGGAGATAATGCGGTTCTTGATGTCGGGCAGCACGTCCTTGGTAAAGATGTTCTTCACGTCGCGCAGGAAATCGCGGGACTGGGCGGTGAGCGATTCGACCGCCGCCTCTTTTTCCCATTCACCATAGGTGGAGCATCGTTCGATGACCGCATGGCCGGCGGCCGAGGTAAAGAGTCCCGCGCCGAGGCCCTGTCCGATATCGTCCGCCACGCGGCCGACCCAGGGAATGAACGCGAAGAGGTTTTCGATGAGGTTCCTTCCCACGTATAAGAAGTTGACGGTGGCCATGACGCGCAGCACGTCCCGCAGAATGCGCAATTGTGCGCGGGGCGAAGGGCGCGTTTCGTAAATCGCCATGACACGGAAGATCATTGCAAAGTTCCGGTACAGCACAATCAGGAGATCGATACTATGATACGGGCTGAGCGTGACGCCGAGCATGACGTCGCGGACGCTGAAGCGGATTTCCTTTTCGGCCTGATTCTTGAGTGATTTATGGATGGGCGGGAGTATTTCCGTGTCGGCCTTCTGTATGAACCGGATCAGGTCTTCATTCAATGGATGGTGGTTCAGCAGGCCGTCGATGGTATCGATTTCCTCAAGCAAATACGCCCTTTCCTGATCCGTCAGGCGCCGGTTTCCGGACAGGCGCTGGAGGTAAGCGATCAGATAGTGAACATACCGTTTCAGCGACGCATGAGAGGCTTCGGACAAGGGCGGTAGATGCGGGGGGCGCAGCGCGCGTGGATATCGGCCCATTCCGCGCCATATATAGCGGATGCCGAGCAGCAGGAACACGGCGAGCACGAGGGCATAGGCCCAGGCCAGCACAGGGGTGAACCGGTGCAGGAACATATAGACCCGGATCAACTCGATCACCAGCAGGAAGGAAATGAGCGCACCTGCATAGAGCAAGACGCGCGTGAACAGTTTCCAGGCGGCGGCAAGGTTCATCATGGTTAGTCGTTTCCCGGGTTTATGGTGGGCAAGCCTACGGCAGCAGCGGTGGCCACTCAAGGCGAATGTTTATCACGCGGGTGAGCGGTACGCGTTTTGCGCTCGCCCCGTCTATCGTTTCATGACGGCGAAGGCCAAGTCCCGGCTGGCGAGTGGCAGGTCCAAGTGATAGCGGAGAAATTGGCCGAGCAGGTCTTCCATGAAAGCCAGTTGGCGTGGCGCGCACTTGATTCGTCGCGCCGTTGCCATGTCTGGCGCCTTTTGCCAGTTACGTAAAATGGCGAGTGCGTCCGGCGGGATTGGCCGCGCCGGGTTCGGGTCGTTTCGCGCACAGCGACCGCATAACAGCCCGCCGCGCGTGCTGGAGAACGATATGCTTCCGGACTCGGGGCGCAGCGGGGCCTGGCAACCCGTACACCATTGAAGTCGGGGGGTGAGCCCCAGGTGCGTCAGTAATCTGAGTTCGAGCCAGAATAATTCGCCGGGCGCGGTGTCGTGCCGGTCCAGTTCGTCGAGCGCGCGATCGAGCCAGTGGAACAAGAAGGTCTGTGGCGCGTGCGAGGGCGTAATGCGGGCCGCAAGGTCGGCCATGTAGGAGGCGGCGGCACAGGCTTTCCAGCGGTGCCGCAACGCGGGGCGAGGCTTGTTCGGGTAACATTCGCGCGCAAAGAACAGTTCGCGGTCGTCTCGTTGGTAGTATAGCAGCTCGCAGGTATAGAAGAGATCGAACTGGCCGAGAAAGAAGCTTTTGGGCCGGACGGCGCCTTTAATCATCGTGGCAACACGTCCGTGTTCCGGTGTCAGCCAGGTGACCACGCGGGAAGTGTTGGCCGTCGGAACGGAGCGCAGAGCGATGGCGGCGGTTTTGACGATCATGAGCTATTCGTGCTCGGGCGGCGTGATGGTGCTTGGATCGAGTTTTGTTTCCCGGGTGATCCAGGACTCCAGCTTGTCAAGCAGGGTGGGGCGTTCATCCCATTCTCCTTCGCCGGGATACACGGCGCCCGCGGAGATGATGAGCTTCATGGCTTCCGCCACGCTGATCGGCAGGACGGTCAGATCTTCGCGCGGGGCAAAAATCAAGAGTCCGGAAGTGGGGTTCGGGGTGGTCGGGACGAACAAGGCCACCAATTTGGACTCCGGGGACACGGTGTCGGCGGAGAACCGTTTACGGAAAGCCGGGGGCACGGAGGAGGTGACAAAGGCCACCGATTGCAGTCCTTTACGGGGATATTCCAGCAGGACCACTTCTTTGAACATGGTCTGCCGCTGGGCGAATATCGTCTCGCTTATATGGCGGACTTGGACATAGATCTTGTTGAATACGGGGATGCGAACCAGGATCCGTTCCGCCACCCGATACAGGCGCCGGCCCAGATAACTGCGCACAAAGAACCCGATAAAGAAAAGCACGACTAAAACCAGCAGCACGGCAATAAGCTGGCTCAACAGAAATTTCACCGTACCGTCCCGTACGGCTTGGGGAAGCAGGCCAAAGATCAATTCCGTCAGGAATTTGGTTAGTTGGTTCCTGGCCAACAGCCGGATCAGAAAATGGATGATAAATCCCGTAACGACCAGTGGCGCGATGAGCACCAGGCCGACGATGATATTGTTTCTGATTGCTTTTCCGACTTGGCCCATATTTGTCGCCAACTCCCCTCAGGGTGTTTACACCTGACAGGTCTTCATGAACAGCCAGGAAGTATTGAAGTCATCTTCAATATACCGCCTCACTATATTTCACGGGCGGACACAAAGCAACTTGCGGATAACGGAGCGCCGATCACGGGATGTGTTGCACGGCGTATCCGCGCTCTTGTAAACGGGTAAGAATGCCGTTGGCCCCGTAAACGTGCCATGCGGGCAGGATAAAGAGCGGGTTCCGGTGTTGGGGCAATTCCCGGGTGATCGATTCCGTTAAAAGGGTTCGAACGGGGTCGAAAAGGCGGTCGTACAAGGCGTGCCGGTCCGGATCGGGGCCGTGCAAATTATTGATTTCGTTCATGAATGCGTCTTCATCGCCCGAACTCCATGCATCGGCTAGCCGATCGAGAATCAATGGCAGGTCCTCTCGCATCTCCAGGGCGTGGCGCAATAAGGTCAATTCCTCCGCGCGGGTTAGTGATTCAAAGGGGGCCGTCCATGCTTCCGGTTGGATCATGCTTATTGTCCGGACACCGGGCGGTATGCGCCGGCGCAGTTGCTGTTCGACCGTACTTTCGAAGTCTCTGCCCGTCTCCTCGATGCGATGGCCCCAGACGAAGAGGGCGATAGCCCATGGCGGCGCGGTATCCCAGATACTGCGCGCGCCCGGTGGTACGGAAAACAGGCGGTTCAGCTCGGAACGCAGTTCGGGCGGGAGCGGTTCGGACGAGTCCTGTTCGCTTTGTATTCGGGCGGATTCCGACAACGCATGGATCCAGGCGCGCGCCGATCCTTCGATCAACACGGCGTCGGAATCCTGCAGTAAAGGATCCAGCCAGGCGTCCGCCACAACGGCGTCGAACGGTTCGATAATGCCGGATACCAGGATATGGGCTTCGCCGTCTTCATTGCGCAGACGGTAGACGGGACCCGGAGTCGAATGATCGTATTGTGTCACCAGGCGGGGCGTCCGGTCGGTTGCCCGTAGCATTAACACTCCCAGCGCCGTGGCATAGGAAGGGCCGAACGCTTGTTCCAGGAAGGGGCCGGTCCATTGGCCGTCTTCTTCCTGACCGGCAAGCAACTCTTCTTGAAACGGATCGCGCCAAGCGCGCCAAGGCGCGCCGCCGAGATGATAAACGGCTTGATGATTGTAGTACGCGGCGAACAGCGGCCAGCGCAGGGAAGTCGGCCAGTCGGGATGTGTGGGGGCGGCATTTTCCCATCCCTTGCGGGAGGAAATGGACAGTCCGCGGCCCGCCAGTTGAAGGCCGTACAGGGCATATCCGTTAATGACCGATTTCCCCACGCCTCGGAAGGTATAGCCGAAACGCCCGGTATCAGGATCCTGCACATCGGCCAGATCCTCGGCGGCGCGCTCAAGCGCTTCAATGATTTCTCCGCGTTGTATTCCGTTTCGAGCGGCGGCGTGAAGGGCGTCCATTTGCACGACGGTCAGTGGGGTGCTGCGTCGGGTGCCCCGTGCGTACCCGTAATACCAGCCTCCGCCCGCTTGTTGGTGGTCGAGTATGAGCCGGACGCCTTTTTCCACCGTTTCCTGCAGGCCGGATATTGTATAGACGGAAAGGGCGTCGCTCAAGGCGCGGACGGCCAGGGCATGTTCGTACGGGCGCTCGGCGCCGCCCGCGCGGCTGAGGCTTCCGTTCGCTGTCTGTTGCGCAATGAGGTAGCGGACGGTTTGCTCCCAGTAGGACCGGAAATCCGGTTCGGTCATGCGTTCATCGCGCAAGGCGGCGGACAACGCTAGTGCCGACACGCCGACGGGGTGCGGGCTTTCCCAGGAACCGTCTTCCAAACGCGCGTCCATCAACCAGTTCATGCCGCGCTCGGCGGCGCTGCGCGCGGTATCGGATATTGGCGTGCTTTCGTCTACAGTCTTTTCCAGTGGCGGCTCAAAAACGAGGTCTTCGCGAAAGGAGATGGGCGCCGGATCGGCGGGCGGCATGGATTGACACCCGGCCAGGACCGATAGTGCAAACAGCAAGGTCCACCGCTGTATCGTTCGGCGGACTGCGCTCAGGGAGATCAACTCAAAGGTTCCTGTTGTTCGGTAATGATCGGGAGGTTCGGCGCTTTCTCGGCGTTCAGTTCGATATAATGCTCCCATTTCCCGGGAACATCACGATCGAGAAAGATCGCTTCCACGGGACATTCAGGTACGCACGCCGCGCAATCAATGCAAGCGTCCGGATCGATCCAGAGACTCTTCTCATCTTCTCGAAACGCATCTACGGGACATACCGTCACGCAAATCGTGTTCTTACAGTTGTAACAGGGTTCTGTGATAACATGTGCCATAATAAAAAAATCTTGGTATGGAATGGGTGACTATGTTTCTTCACGCTACACGAGATGTCAAGGCATGCCGGATAGTTTGCACAGGGAGCGCGCAGAGATTCTAATGAAGGGAAAGAGGAGATCGGAATGAATTGGGGCGCCATATTTGATTGGGACGGGGTGATCATCGATTCGTCCGAACAGCATCGCAAGAGCTGGGAACGGATTGCGGCCGAAGACAGACGCGCGTTGCCGGACGGATATTTCAAGGCTTCGTTCGGCATGAAGAACGAACGAATTATTCCCGAGATTCTGAATTGGGAACATCAACCCGAGCGTGTTGAGCGTATGGCGAAACGGAAAGAAGCGCTGTATCGCGACATTGTGCGCGAGGACGGTATCGAACCTTTACCCGGCGTCCGCGAATGGCT
>SLGY01000051.1 GCA_007136425.1 Kiritimatiellia bacterium | reverse complement strand
CGTATAGGCTGTCCGGCGCCATGAAGATTACTCCGCTTATAGCATCCCAGTTCGTATCCGACGGCGGCTCCATGTTCGGGCTGGTTCCCAAACCGATCTGGTCCAAACGCATCGCACCCGATGAACGCAACGGAATACCACAAAACGCGAATGTCCTGCTCGTCGAACTGGACGACGGACGTAAAGGTCTGCTGGACACCGGCTGCGGCGATCCGGCGACCTTCAGCGACAAGGAACGGGCATTGCACGGAATGCGCATCGACTGGCCTTTAATGAACGCATTCCGGTCGATGGGCTTGTCCCCCGAGTCCATCGATTTTGTCGTATTGACCCACCTGCACTGGGACCACGCGGGCGGCGTCGGCTCCGTTGCGGACGACGGGACCGTTCAATGGACGTTTCCCCGTGCCATCCATTACGTCCACGAACTGGAATGGGCTGACGCCCTGTCCGGCGATCCCCTGCTCTACAAATCCTATCCGGCCGACACCCTCGCCCCTTTGCGAGCGCTGCCCGAAAAACAACGGGTACTGGTGCGCGACGAGCAACCGGATATCCTACCCGGCCTGCGCATGATCCGTAGCGGCGGCCATACCCGAGGACATTGTGTGATTCACGCGACGCACGCATCCATGGAGCTCGCCCATCCGAAGGCCGCCGATTTCGGGCCCGTACGTCATCTGATGTTCACCGGCGATGTCTGTCCGACACAGCACCACTTAAGACTGGTCTTTCAAACCGCCTACGACACCTACCCGCTGGACACACGCCGATGGAAACGGGACTGGTTGCCTCGCGCGGCGCAAGACGGCATCGCCCTCTTCTTCGATCACGACCCCGAGGCGTGCGCCGCCCTCATCCGAGCAGACGACCAACGAGAGTACGAGATAACCGCGCGACTGGCGGCGCTCTGACCGGCAAGCAGCGTTCCATTTACCCTGCGGTTACTCGCCGGCTTCGAAACGAAGTGCGGCGGAATTGATACAATATCGCAAGCCCGTCGGCTCCGGCCCGTCGGAGAATACATGTCCCAAATGCGCATCGCAGCGAGGACAGAGCACTTCGGTACGGCGCATGAAGAAACTGCGATCCTCTTTCTCCGCAATATTTTCCTCCGCCACCGGCGCCCAGAAACTGGGCCAACCGGTGCCCGAATCGAACTTGGTCTCGGACGAAAACAGGTCCAATCCGCAGCAAACACAGCGATAAACGCCCTCTTCCTGATGTTTATCGTATTCCCCGGTGAAAGCGCGCTCGGTCCCTTTTTGGCGGGTCACACGGAATTCTTCCGCAGACAACTGCTCTTTCCATTCCTCGTCCGACTTCACCACTTTTTCGGTCATAACGTAGGCTCCTTCCTCCACGGAATATACGCGAACGAACTCTTCGGCTGAGACGCCGGCGAACGCCCAAAGAGCGATGAGCCCGATCCATCCATGTACACGCGCTTTACTATTCATGTCCCTCCTGTCCGGCCGTATGGCGGCCGCACGAAGAAATTAACGCAGAACGGACCGTTTGCAACCGGCATCAAGGATGCGCGCCCGACAACCAATCCTTCAAAACGCCCGCGGCCACGGGCGCGCCGCCCGTTCCCGGCGTGTCGCGCGGCTCGGGATTCTTCAAGACCTGCGCCAGCGCATCGCCCAACACGCCCGAATACAGGTGTTCCTCCGGAATGTGCTGATGTTTCAAGTAGCGCTTTACCGCCTTTTCGAGAATGGGATATTCAAGAAAATCCGTTCGATCCACATAGACCATCGGTTTCCGATTTACTACGCACTCGGACAACACCCCGAAACCGGGTTTCGTAACCACGATATCCACCGAAGCCATCACATCCGAAAACGCAATCCGTTCCCGATCGATCGGAAAGATATTGCTTCGTGTCCAGGCGAGTGGACGCACGGTAAAGAACACATACTCATCCAGATCCTCCACCGCGCGCAAGGCGGACTCATCCCAATCGAGCGAACTGAACGACAGCAATACCCAACATCGATCCGTCGGAGCGCCGGACAAGGACGCCAACGTATCGCGCCGGGGCGTCCCGGGCTCGGCCACAACGGGAATATCCCGTTTGCGCGGAAACACCTGCATCTCCTCGGCAAACGGCAATCGCAAGAGCAAATCACTCCGGGCATAGCCCTCTTCAAACAATCGCACCACGTCATGCCATCGGGAATCCTGGTCAAGAAAAGCCGAATAGATCCAGTTCCATGCAAAGTTTCCAACCGCCAATCGCGGGACGCCGGCCCTTTCCGCGGCCTCCAGGGGAATCGACGGAATGTCGCACACGACGAGACCCGTTGACGACGATCGGATGTATGCCGTTTCCCGTTCCAGCAAGGCGGTGCGACGCCGCACCAGGTCCGACGCACAACGCAGCGTTTCGGACACATCAACGCGAACGGAATCCCGTTGCACCATCCCGACATCGAAAACGGCCCGACGCAGAGTGAACGGAATGCCGGACAGGCGATTTCTGAGAAATGGTTCCGGCAAATCGGTGACCAACTCAATGGGCGTCTCCGGCGCGACCCGATGAAAGGCGCGGACGATATCGCACGATCGCACGCCATGCCCATATCCGTGCGCGGTGATGTAATATAGCAAGGCCGGTCGGGCCCGGTCATCTGATGATCTTTTCGCCACGCTTCCCGTCTTTTTGGAGATTCAAATCACGTCGCGCCCGGCGGCTATTCCTTATCCAGTTCCGCGCGGACAGCCTGGCCGAGAGCGTCGCGACAATACGGTTTCTGCAAATAACGGCTCAAGCCCAGTTTCCGCGCCTCGATAATCCGGCTGTATTCGGCGAAGCCGCTGGCCAGTATGGCCTTTTGTCCCGGCTGGATTTCCAGGATCTTCTTGTAGGTCTCCAATCCGTCGAATGCATCACCCAGAACAAGATCCAACACAACCAGGTCAATAGTCCGCCGCCCACCGCTTTTCCGCGCTTTGAGAAACTGTTGGACGGCGCCACGCCCGTCTTCGGCCGTGACCACTTGATACCCCAATTCCTGCAACAGTTCCGCCGCCTGGTCCCGGTGTTTCCGGCTATCGTCGACTACGAGAATGGTTTCATGCCCGCTGAACCCGTCGCCCTCATCCTCCACAATCTCCAATTCGGCTGCAACCGCGGGGAAACACAGCGTGTAGGTCGTACCTTGTCCCGGGCGATGTCGTATATCGACGAACCCGCCGTGTTCCTGCATGACCCGATAGACCACGCCGAGACTCAGCCCCGTGCTGGACACGCGATCGCCGACCCGCCGGGCCTGAAAGGGTTCATAGACCCGTTCCAATTCCTCTGCGGGCGCATCTCCGCCCGTATCCTCGATATTCAACAAGACATAGACCCCGGCTTCGCCGTTGATAGCCCGGTCGGGATCCGCCTGCACCCGATCCGCGTGCAAAGAAACCGACAACGTGCCACCGTCGGGCATCCCTTCCAACGCATGCACCACAAGATTCTTGATGACCGCTTTGATTTGCGTCGAGGAACCGTTGACCAGGGGCAACCCTTCATCGACCTGATACGAAAACCGGACTTGCGGAGCGAGGCGCTTCAGCCTCTCCATTTCATCGGACTGAAAGTATTCGTTAATAATGTCTTCCAATTGCAATTCTTCCACGCGTAGATGCGAGCCGTGCCCGATCGTATGTAAATCCTGGATCAACGCCTGTGCCTTGCGCGCCGCGTATTCCAGATCATCGGCATGCGCCTGAGCAGGATGATCGTCCGGCAGGGTTTGCACCACTTCTTCGTGGCAACGAAACATCGGCTCCAACACCGTGGCCAGATATTCCGACACCCCGTCGGCCAGGCGTCCCAAGGATATCATGCGCTGCTCGCGCATCCAGCGCTTCTGCCGCTCGTCACGGCGTTCCTGCTCCTTGCGCCGATCGGCCTGCAGCGTGCGCCGCAAGCGCAAATCGTCCAGCACCGAGCGAACCCGTTCGCGTATGGTGTCCGAATCCGCGGGCTTCTGCAAAAAATCGTTTGCGCCGCAACGCACCGCCTCCAGGGCGCGCCCGACCGTCCCGTGCCCCGTGATGATCACGAACGCAATATCCGGCATGCGCTTCCGCACCCGTCTCATCAGATCCATTCCGTCCATTTCCGCCATCACCAAGTCGGACAGGACCAGATGCACGGGTTCGCGTTCCAAGGCCTCCAGCGCCTCTTCCGCCGAGGCAGCGGAGAACACTTCGTACCCCTCGTCTTCCAAGTCCAACGCCAAACCGGAACGAACCATTTCATCGTCGTCGACAATCAATATCCGCTCCGTCGTCATCGCTTCTCCTTCACCAACGGAATGCGCAGGGTGAAGGTCGCCCCCTCTCCGGGCGCGCTATCCACCTCGATTTCGCCGTCACAGGCGTGCACCATCGACGCCGCCACCACCAGTCCCAGACCGGTGCCGCGCTTGCCTTTGGTGGTAAAGAAAGGCGTAAAAATTTGCTGCTGCGTCTTTTCCGACATGCCGATGCCGTTATCGGCCACGACGATAATCCCCTCGTCGCCGCGCGTGTGCGATGATAACGTCAGCGTCCCTCCGTCCGGCATCGCGTCGCGCGCATTGATCAGCAAATTCAAGAGCACCTGAATCAGTTCCTTTTCCGGCATGGCCAACGCCGGGGTCGCGCTACCCTCCAAGCGCAATACAACGCCCGCACGGGCCATCTGCGATTCGGTCAATTGCGTTACAAAACGCAAGGCCTCGCCGGCATCCGCGGTTTCCTGTTGGGAATCCCTGCCCGTGCTGCCGAGCGCCAGAAGTTTCTGCACCAGCGAGGAAATACTCTCCACCCCGCGTTCCACCATCAGCAAACTCGAAAGGGCTTGCGGATCGTCGGACAGACCCCGTTTGACCCTGCTCAGATGGCTTAACATGCCCTGCAGTGGATTGTTGATCTCATGCGCCATACCCGCCGCCAATAGGCCGATCGTGTTTAAGCGGTCCGTCCGTTCCAGAATCTCCCGTTCCTTCGCCTCGGCCTTCTGTCGTGCGGCTTCTGCCTTCTTCTTTTCCGTGATATCTTCGGAAATACCCAGCAAGTACTTCGGACGCCCCTTTTCGTCCAGCAAAGGAATCTTGACGGTGTGCAGGATACGCTCGCCCTTTGCGCGCGTGTTGATCGGTTCCTCGGGGATGTCCACGACTTTGCGGCCCCGCAACACTTCGCGATCCTTGGCGGTAAAGAAGTCCGCCTCCTCTTTCGGAAAGAAATCGTAGTCGGATTTACCCAACAATTCCTCGCGCGCATACCCGAGCAATTCCTCCCCGGCGCGATTGAAACGCACAAATCGCAACTGCTCCGCGTCCTTCACGAATATCATGTTCGGGATGTTCTCCACAATGGAGTTCAAGAACATCTCCGTGTGCCGCAACTCGTGCTCCGCGCGTTTGCGCGGCGTGATATCCCGCGATATCCCGAACGTGCCAACCACCTCACCCTGCTTGCGCCGCAACGGCATCTTCGTCGTCGAGACCCAGGTCTCGCTCCCGTCGGGCCAATCCTCTGATTCCTCCTTATTGACCAACGGTTGACCCGTTTCCATGACACGCAACTCGTCCGCCCGCGCCTCGGCCGCGTGGCGCTTACCGAAGAAGTCGGCGTCACTCATGCCAATTGCTTCCGCAGGATGCTTCAAGCCGAAACGCCGACTGGAAGCGACATTGATTCGGGTAAACCGACTATCCCGGTCCTTGAAATAAATGAAGTCGGTCGTGCTCTCCAGCAGCGCGCTCAGCAGGTTTTGATCTTCCACCCGCTTATCGGCCGCACGGCGTCGTTCCAAGGTATAACGGATGGAACGAACCAGGCCGTCCCCGTTGAGCAATTCCTTTACGAGATAATCGCCTGCACCGCGCTGAATGGACGAAACCGCCCAATCCTCGCGATCCTGCGCGGTAATGACAATCACCGGCAGGTGCGGCGCCGCTCGCATGAAGCGATCCAGCGTGTCCAACGCGCTGCTATCGGGCAGATTCAAGTCCAGCAACGCCACATCGAAGGGCCCTTGCCGTAGGCGGCTCTCCGCATCAGACATGGACCCGACACATTCCAGTTGATACGGAAACGAAGCCGATTCCTCCAGCATCCGAGTCACCCGCGTGACGCTCGCCGCCTCATCTTCAACAAGCAGAACCCGTAAAAGATGCCGATCCATTACACGCACTCCATGCCGGATTTGCGTTCCATCACCATAGCAATCAATCTACACCCAATACGCCCCCCATTGCAACTGGCCTATCAGCCCGCTCGTTATTGGGTATCCCCAACGTCCGCTTCCAGCTCTTTGAGGCGGGCCTCAAGTTCGGCGACTTTCTGTTTCAGCTTCGGCAGGCGCTGAACATGGGCGTTGATGCGTGCCGCCTGCTTCGCGGGCATAGCGGGATAGCCATAAATGATCTGCCCGGCAGGGACGTCCTTGGTGATGCCCGAGCGCCCCTCGGCAATTACACCGTCTCCGACGACGATATGTCCGGCCACACCGGTCTGACCCGCAAGGATCGCTTTCCTGCCGATAACCGTGCTGCCCGATATGCCGACCTGCGACACAATGACGGCGTGATCGCCGATGACCACATTGTGCGCGATTTGTGCGAGATTATCGATCTTGACGCCGTTTCCGATCACGGTCCGGCCGAATCGAGCGCGGTCGATGGTGGTCGCCGCGCCGATTTCAACGTCGTCGCCGATTTCCACAATCCCGATCTGCGGAATCTTGGTGCGCACCCCTTGTTCATCCACCGAATAGCCGAAACCGTCGCTGCCGATCACCGCGCTGCTGTGCACAATCACGCGCGCACCGGTTATGCAGCCTTCGCGCACGGTGACATGAGAATAGATCCGGTTGTCCTCGCCGAGCCGTGCACCATGCCCCACATAGACCTGAGCCACCAGCACCGAGCGATCTCCTATAGACGCCCCCGGCTCCACAACACAGAGCGGCCCGATATACACGTCGCGGCCCAGCACCGCGTCTTCCGCCACCACCGCAGACGGATGTACCCCCGGCGCATAGGCCGGGGCGGGCGCGGCGAAGCGTTGGGCGATGTCGGCAAAGGCGGCGTCCGGATTGGCCACGCGGATCAGCGCGCACGGCGCCGGCCCGTCGTATTCCTTCGAGACCAGCACGGCGCTCGCCTTGGTCTCCGCTACGAGCGGCGCATATTTCGGGTTGGCCAGAAAGGAAAGATCGCCCTCGGTCGCCTCGCGCAGACCCGCAACACTGCGA
The DNA here is from genome assembly GCA_007136425.1 of Kiritimatiellia bacterium. Taxonomy (GTDB): domain Bacteria; phylum Verrucomicrobiota; class Kiritimatiellia; order SLAD01; family SLAD01; genus SKZA01. Next base: position 8,289 of record SLGY01000051.1, on the reverse strand, counting down.
AGCACGGGGGACGCATCGCCGTCAACCTCGCCCCCGCATTCCTCCGCGACCTTCGCAACGGTGATAGTACTCATACGCGTTACTCAGCGTCCGGTATTCAGAATCTCGATCACGGTATCGGAGATATCGATCCGGCTATCTACATAGAGGATTAATTCGACGGCGTTCAGACTTTCGCCGGACGAGTCGATGACGGCGTGATATCCCTGCGTACGGGCGTAATCCCGGATCTTCTCCTGGATCTCGTCCACGATACGCGTACGCATGCGGCGCCCTTGATCCTCCAACTGTTGACGCCGCGACTGGTCGAATCGCTGGATCCGGCTCTCGAAGTCGCGGATTTCAATAAGCAATTCTTCGGCCTCGCTCCGCATACGATTGCGCACCTCCTCGCTCAGCGCGGTGTCTTGCGCCTGTTCGCGCGCCTCGCTGAAGCGCTCATTCATCGCTTCGTATTCCGCGACCATTTGCGAGCGTTCCTCGTTGAATTCTTCCGCCTGTTCCTTCAACTGGGCGTCCGCAAGCTGGGTCTTATAGAATTCATTGAAGACCCGGTCCAGATCGATGAAAACAATACGCGAATCCTGCGCATGTCCGGGCAACACCAACGCCGCCCATAAGAAGAACACGATTATACCCGTCTGAATATGCCTCATGATTTTGAACTCCTGCCGTTATCTTCCGTTTCCGCTCTCGAACCGCTCTAAAATACATGGCCGATCATGAAACTGAACCGGCCGGATTTCCGGTCGTTGAATTCATCGGTCTCCAAGGGCCACGCGTAATCAAACCGCAAGGGAAATCCCGGAACATCAAAACGAACGCCGACCCCGTAAGCCGAATTCAAATCGCTCAAACGCATATCGTACGCGTCTTCCCAGACCCCGCCGACATCATAGAACGCAGCCAGGCGAATGAGTTCAAACACGGGAACGGTGTATTCCGCGCTGGCAAAGGATGCGGTCTGGCCGCCGACCGGTTCGCCGAATTCGTCCTTGGGCCCCACATCGCGGAAGCGGAACCCGCGCACATCGCGCGGCCCGCCGAGGAATAATCGGTCAAAGATGGGCACACGATCCGAATCGCCGTATCGATCGACCACTTCCAACGAACCGCGCAAACTGAATACGTGCCCGAACCACAAGGGAAAGAATTGCGATGTTCGCGCCTTCAGCGCGTACAAATCGGTGTCCCCCTGCAAGGGGCCGCCGGCCACTTGCGCGGAGAGGACCGTCCGGTTGCCGCGCGTCGGGACAAAAAATTGATCGCGCGTATCGCGGGTCAGCGTGAGCGTCAACGCGCTCTTTGTACGGCGGCCTTCTTCCTCCTGGATGATCGCCGACGCGTCTTCGTCCACGTTGCGTACTTGAATTTCCTCCAGGCTGTAACTCAACCGCAACCGGCTGAAACGCCCCACCGGCCGTGCGAGACCGACGCTCCCGCCGATATTGCGCTGCTCGTAGTCGTCACTGAGAAACCGCGCTTCGCGCCGGAACAGATTGAAATCAAAAGCCAATTGCCGGTCGAGAAACCAAGGCTCCACAAAACTGAAATCCACGTCGGTCCGACGGCTGCCGATCTGCGTGCGCAATTGCACTTTCTGACCGCCGCCCGTGAAATACGGCCAGCCGAACAAGTCAAAGTTGTTCTGCGCGATTTCGGCGAACCCGACCACGCGGTCGATGCTGGAAAAGCCCACACCCGCCATCAATTGTCCCGTCTTCCCTTCCTGCACGTCGAAGGTCAGATCATAGACATCGTCCTCTTCCGTGGGCGTACTGAAGCTGCGCACGATATCAAAATACCCCATATTCCGCAGACGCGACTCGCTCCGCCGCACGCGGACCTCGTCAAACACTTCGCCCGGCAGAATCGCCAGCTCGCGGCGAATGACTTTGTCTTTGGTACGCGTGTTCCCGCGAATCCGAATATCGCGGACATACGCCAGCTCCCCTTCCTGAATCTCATACTCGAGGTCCACGACCGTCTCTTCCACGTCGGGGTCCATCCGATAGACTGGGATGGTGTTGATATAGCCGCGGCTCCCGTAAAAGTCGCGCAGATTGGCGCGACTCCGCTCGATCGCCCCCAAAGAGGCCACGTCGCCTTGCTCCACGCGTACCGCAGCCGCCACCTCGTCCGGCGGGAACAGCGTAACGCCTTCCACGCGCACGGCCCCGATCCGGTATACGGGCCCCTCCTCAATGGGGATATGAACCCGTAACAGTTTTCCGGGCGCATCTTCCACTTCCGGCTCACCGATCTCCACGTCCAGAAAACCGCGATCCAGGTATTCGCGACGCAGCGCGTCCAAGTCGGCCTCCAACTGTAACGGATCGTAGCGGTTATTCTTGGTGATCCAGGACCAGGGACGCCAGCTCTTCAGGTCCATCGCACGCCGCAGCTGTCGCGTCGACACGTTTTCATTGCCTTCGAACGTAATGCGCCATACCCCCGCACGCGGTCCTTCGTCCACCTCCACGCGGACGTCGGCCAAGCCGGTTTCTTCATCGACGTCTATCGTCCACGTAAGTTCCGGCTCCAGGAAATAACGGCTGCGATACCGTTCATAAACCTCTTGCGCCCGGACCGCCATGGTGCGGTCATCAACGCGATCACCGATACTGAGATCCAGCAGATCGCGCACCCGCCGGTTGCTGAAATGTTCCGCCCCGTCCACAAACAAACTGCGCATGCGCGGCTTGCTTGCCACGACGTAAAGCACTTCGGCCCGCCCGTCGTCATGCAATTCCAAGGCCGCCGAAACACTCGAGAAGCGTTCGGTCTCCTGCAACGCGCGCACATCCCGGTTGATGACGTTCGGGTTATATCGATCGCCCGGTTGCAGGCTGACATGCGCCAACACCGACGCCTCGTCCAGCAGACCGGGTCCCTCGTGCACGACGCGCACCGACGCCACCGTGGGAATCTGCGCAACGGCCGGGAGGACCGGCCAGCAAAACGCCAACAAAAGCACTGCGAAACCCCGGCGCGTCATGCCTCGACCCCTTCCGCGTCCGGAGAAAAGGCCGCCTCTTCATCCACGCCCGTATGCGCCCGGTCCTCAAACCGGGTGAAGTCCTCTTCGAAATGAAGGCGCACCTCGCCCGTGGGCCCGTTGCGGTGTTTCGCGACGTCCAGGATGGAGAGCGACTGATCATGATAATCGGGGTCATCGGGATACTTGCAAGGCCGCCGCAAAAGCCCCACCACGTCCGCGTCCTGTTCGATGGAACCGGAATCGCGCAAATCGGATAATTTTGGGATAGCCCGCTTATCGCGCGTCTCGGGCGCCCGACTTAACTGGCTCAATACAATGACCGGAACCCGCAACTCCTTGGCCATCGCCTTCAGCGCGCCGGATATGGCGGCGGTCTCACGTTGTCGCCCTTCCGACGCGTACTGCGGATAATGCAGCAACTGAAGATAGTCGACGACGATCAATTGGATGTCGTAGCGCTTCTTGAGTCGGCGCGCACGCGCGCGCAATTCAACGGCGTTCAGCCCGGCGGTATCGTCCAAATATAACGGCGCCTTGATCAATGCGTCGGCGGCCTGCATGAGATGTCCGTGATTGACCTGCGACACGTAACCGCCGGACAAGCGGTGCGAGGAAACGCGCGCACGACAGCAAATCATGCGGCGCACGAGTTGTTCGCGCGACATTTCCAGACTGAACACCGCCACCCGTCGCGGCGTATTATCGGACACCTCCCCCAAGGCCACTTTCTCGGCGATATTCATCGCCAACGACGTCTTGCCCATGGACGGGCGGGCGGCAATGATGATCATATCGCTGTTCTGCATGCCCAACAGCATCTTGTCCAGATCGGCATAACCGGTTGGGATCCCGGTAATCGCCCTCTTTTGAAGGAAGATATCCTCGATCTCCTTCATCGAATCCCTGACCAGATCCGACCATTCCACCACCCCGCGCGTTTCCTGTTCGCCAATGTCGTAGATGCGCTGTTCCGTCTCGCTCAGGATCTCGTCGGCGTTTTCCTCCGCTTCGTAGCAACGGTCGATGGCTTCGCGGGACGCATCGATAATGGTGCGCAACAACGCCTTGCTACGCACGATTTCAATATAATGCTCGGCATGCGCGGCGGTGGGCGTGAAGTCGAGCAATTCCAGCAAATATTCGCGCCCGCCGACCCGGTCCAGCAAACCCGCGTCATTCAGGCGTTCGCCGAGGGTCAACAAGTCGATGACCCGACCGGCGTTGTTCATGTCCACGAGGATCTCATAGATCGTCCGATGCGCGGGTGCGTGAAAGGCGTCGGGCCCCAAACGCTTTTCCAGACAGAGATCAATGACCCGGGTGGAATCCAATAGAGCGGACCCCAACACACCCCGTTCCGCCTCCTCGCTGTAAGGCGGGATACGGTCACTTTGCGGCGACCGGGCGGGCGTGTTCCTGGAGGCCATATGCGCCTATTCCTCGACCACCCACACCTTGAGCGTGGCTTCAACGTCCTGGGGCAGCTTGACCGGAACATCAAATACGCCCAGCTCTCGAATCGGCGCGGTAAGATTCAATTGCTTCTTGTCGAGCTTGACGCCCTGCTTATCCAACGCGTCCAACAAGTCGGACGCGGTGACGGAACCGAACAACTTCCCGCCTTCGCCCGTCTTTACGGGCAGAGTGATCGAAAGGGCTTCCAACTTCGCGACCAACGCCTCCGACTCCTCGCGTTGGGCGGTTTCGCGCGCAATGCGTTCCTGCTTCTTCTTTTCCACCAGTCGACGCGTCGCCGGCGTCACCGCCGCCGCCATCTTCTTCGGCAACAGGTAATTGCGGGCATAGCCTTCGGCCACCTGCACGATTTCCCCTTCCGTGCCGAGGCCCTCCACTTCATTCAACAATATGACTTCCTTGGCCATGTTCGATCTCCTGAACGGGTTACGGCAACATGCCCATGACCCGCGCCCGGCGAATGGCCCGGCGGATCTGGCGTTGCTGTTTGGCGGAGGCGTACGTCGTGCGGCGCGGCATGATCTTGCCCCGTTCCGTCATGAACCGCCTCAACAGTTCGGCGTCCTTATAATCAATGTTCTCGACCCCCTCCAACCGCTTGGGGGCGCGCCCCGCGTCCAAGCTGTCAAAGCGGCTGCTTCGACGACCGGTGCTTCTCTTTCTTTTTTTCATACCTATCCTTTACTGATGCACTTCAATAGATGGCTCGATTCCTGTAATCTAAAACGGCAAATCGTCGTCGTCCCCGCTACCCGGGGCGGGTTCTTCGCCGCCGCCGACTCCGCCCCCGCGATGTTCGCCCGCCGAAGGCGCATCGCCCGGCGCGGCATCGCGGCGCGGCGATCCCATGAATTGCACGCGCTCAGCAGTCACCGTCAGCCGATTGTTCTTCTGCCCGTCCTTTTCCCATTCCTCATAGCGAAGACGGCCTTCGACCAGCACCGGCGACCCTTTGGACAAGTACTGCCCGCACGTTTCCGCCTGTCGGCCCCAAGCCGATACCCCGACAAAACAGGTCTCCTCCTTGTCTTCGCCCTGCTGGGTCTTGTACTTGCGGTTCACCGCCAGTCGTAAATCCGCCACGGCGGTCCCGGACGGCAGATAGCGGACCTCGGGATCGCGGGTCAGGTTTCCGATCAAAAACACCTTGTTTAAAGACGCCATGGCTTATCCTTTCTGCTCGGCAACCGCCTCTTCGGGGGCGGGCTGCCGGATAATCTGTGCGCGAAACACTTCTTCCTTCATACGCAAACGCGCCAGCAACGTGGAAACCCGGTCCGCATCGAGCAGAAAATTCATCACGACATACTGCCCGGCCTTATGGCGCTTGCCCTGCAAGCGCGCGAACGGACGACGCCCGATACGCGCCGTGTTCTCGATGGTCCCGCCGAGTTTCTCGATCTCTTCGCGTACATCCTTGACCGACGCCTCCAGCGCATCGTCCTTCAACGCATCCTGAAAAATGAACATGCCTTCGTATGTATTCAACTGATTACCTCTCCTTACCTTTGCCCCGCCGACACCCGCGCGTCAGCCGTTATAGCGATTCATTGCATAGTCCACTCCGTCGCGAACAACGGACCAGACCGCGTCGGCGGCACGCGCCACGGCGTCGTCCACAATCCTTCTTTCTTCAGGCGCAAACCCGCTCAAGACATGCTTCACCATGTCGCGATCTTCCGGGCGACCGCCCACACCCAAGCGCAACCGGACGAACTCCTCGCTGCCCAGCGCCGCAATCACGGACTTCAACCCGTTATGGCCGCCTGCGCCTCCGCGCCGGCGGATGCGAATGCTTCCGCACGCCAATTCGGTATCATCCACTATCACGACCAACTCCGCAAGCGCAAGCCCCTTCCGACGCAGAACCGGCGCAACCGCCGTCCCGCTCCGGTTCATGTACGTCCGCGGCTTGAGCAGCAACAGCCGCCCGTCTTCCGCCCGCACCTCGGCCAGCTCGCCCGGGAAACGCCAACTCCGGCGAAACGACGCCGCATGACGCCGCGCCAGCTCGTCGGCCACTTCAAAACCGACGTTGTGCCGGGTCCGCGCGTAACGCTTCCCCGGATTTCCAAGCCCGGCCACCAGCCACATGCGAAACCCCGGTTTCAGTGTTCAGTATTCAGTGTTCAGTATTCGGTATAGCGGCTTGGATAGCGTGTCCTGCTCATTGGCCGTGGGAGCAGAATGAATCTTCACTCCCACACTTCCTCGCGTCCAATATACTGAATACTGAACACCGAACACTGAACACTTCTTCCTAACCTCTTCTTACTTCTTCTCGCCCTCTTCCCCTTTGTCGCCTTCCGACGCGCCTTCTTCCGATTCCTTCTCACCGATCACTTCCGGCTCTTCGCCTTCCGCCGCTTCGCCTTCTTCCGCCTCGGGCTCTTCTTCCACCCTCGGCGCCGCTACGGCGGCCACCGCGATTTCCGGCGCCGTCAGCAACTCGTAGCGCGACGTGTCGAGGGGAATATCGGCCACCGTCAAACCGTCGCCGATCTCAAGGCCCGACACATCCAACTCGAAAACTTCGACAATATCGTCCGGCAAACAGTCCACTTCTATTTCCCGCAGCAACTGTTCCAACACGCCGCCATCGCGCGTGACCCCCACCGGCGTGCCGGTCAATTCCACCGGGACCGATACACTCACCCGCTTGGTCATCGACAATTCGTAAAAGTCCACGTGCAGCGGATTGCCCGTAAGCGGGTGATGTTGCACCTCGCGAATAAGCACCTTCCGGGTCTTATCCCCTTCAATCTCCAAACTGACCATGACGTTCTCGCTGGTGTGATGCCGCTGCAGAGCGGCGAACGTCGCCGCATTGAAACTCACGTTCCGAGGCTTGTCCGTTCCGTAGACCACGCCCGGCAACGACCCCGCTTTGCGCAAGCGACTGACCGCGCTCGACCCTTTTTCATCGCGCAAACGCGCGGCTAATTTGATTTCCTCTTTCATACGCTCTCCACTTCCATTCACTTTACTTTGAATAAAGATGTGACCGATTGATTGCTGTTGATGCGCTTGATCGCCTCGCCCAACAGCTCCGCCACAGACAACACCTTGATCGGACACCCCGCCCACGCCGTCTTCGGAATGCTGTCCGTCGTAATCAACTCGACCAACGGCGAGTCTTTCAGCCGTGCCATCCCCTTTTCGGTCATCATCGTATGCGTGACCGAGGCCCGCACCGACTTTGCCCCGCGCTCCTTCAGGATGCGCGACGCCTCCGCCAGCGTGCCGCCCGTCGTCGACAGATCATCCACCAGCACGCAATGACGCCCCTCTACGTCGCCCACGACATTCATCGCCGCCACCTCGCTCGCACTGCGCCGCTGCTTGGCCACGAACGCCAGACCGGAATCCAGCATCGTCGAATAGGCATAGGCCATCTTCAAACCGCCCGCATCCGGCGAGACGATCGACAAATTGTCCAGATTCAGCGACCGGAGGTACTTCACGATCACCGGCGCCGCGTACAAATGATCCACCGGGATATCGAAGAACCCCTGAATCTGTTGCGCGTGCAGGTCCATCGTCAACATCCGGTTCGTCCCCGCCGCCACGAGCAGGTTCGCCACCAGCTTCGCCGTGATCGGTACGCGCGGCTGATCCTTGCGGTCCTGGCGCGCATATCCGTAAAACGGCATGACCGCCGTAATCCGCGCCGCGGACGCGCGACGCGCCGCGTCAATCATGATCAGCAGCTCCATCAACGCCTCGTTCGGCGGCGAACAGATGGGCTGGACAATAAAAATATCCTGTCCCCGGATATTGTCGATGATCTTCACCATGATCTCGCCATCCGG
>SLGY01000057.1 GCA_007136425.1 Kiritimatiellia bacterium | reverse complement strand
CGCGCGGTGTCGGTGTAGATGATCGTCGCCACCCCCATTTCGCTCATACGCGCGGCCAGCGCCGTGGCGGACGCGTCCGTGATTTCGGTCCAGCCTTTGACCTGTACGCGACCATCTTTCGCGTCGATCCCGACGGCAATCCGCTCGCCGTACTGGCTCACCCAACGCTCCAGCGCCTCGGGCGACTCATAGGCGCGGGTACCAAGGATCACGCGGTCCGCGCCCAGGGCGAGCAACTGTTCGATATCCTTTTCGGTGCGTAGACCGCCGCCGACCTCGAACGGAATGGTGAGCGCCTCCGCGATGCGGCCGATCACCTCGCCATGCGCAGGTCGCCCTTCAAAGGCGCCGTCGAGATCGACGATGTGCAGGTATTCCCCGCCTTCGCGCTGCCAGTGCAACGCCATCTCAACGGGATCAGACGAATAGACGGTCACGTCCTCCGCCTTGCCTTGGCGCAGACGGACACACTGGCCGCCCTTCAAATCTATGGCAGGCAATATAGTTATACTCATCGACTTTCTTTCCTGAATCGTTCACATTGGCTGGGCAAACAGCAGCTTGCCACCTTCAAGAATCATGCCTGGCTCACAAAATTCCGCAACATCTGCAAGCCCATTTTCTGGCTCTTTTCCGGGTGAAACTGCACGGCCATCATCCGTCCCTTCCAGATGGCGGACGCGTAGTTCACACCATGCACCGTCACGCCGGCGGCGTATGGGGCGTCGGCCGCATCGGCATAGTACGAGTGCACGAAATAGAAATACGTATCGTCAGGAACATCCGCGAACAACGGGCAATTCGGCGCCGCCTGACGCACCCGGTTCCAACCGATCTGCGGCACTTTCAGTTCCGGCTCCTTCGGGAATCGTTTCACTTTTCCGGGCAATACGCCCAACCCCTCCGCATCCGGCGACTCTTCGCTGCCCGCAAAGAGGACTTGCAAGCCCAGACAAATCCCGAGAAAGGGCCGGTCTTCGGCGATCCATTTCAGTACCGGCTCAACAAATCCGTGACCGCGCAGATGCGCCATGCAATCGCCGAACGCGCCGACGCCGGGCAGAATGAGGGCGTCACACGTCGCAATACCCTCGGGCGCCGTAATGACTTCGGCGGGCAACTCCAGGAAACGGCACGCATTGGTCACGCTCCCGAGATTACCCATGCCATAGTCTATGATGCCGATGCGGGTCATTTGCAGAAGTGTTCCGTGTTCAGTAGGCAGTGTTCAGTCATAGGAGTTCGGTGTCGCGTGTCGTAACTATCCTCTGAATACTGAAGACCGAACACTGAACACTCTTGTTCCTAGACCTTCCCTTTGCTGGACGGCACGCCTTTCACGCGCGGGTCGAGCGCACAAGCCATGTACAACGCGCGCGCTACGCCTTTGAAGACCGCTTCGTAAGCGTGGTGTACGTCGTCGCCATACGGCTGGACAATGTGCAGATTAATGCGCGCCTGATCGCAGAATGATCGGAAGAAATGCTCGATGATGTGCAGATCAAAATCGCGGATCTTCCTTTTCCGGTTCGCCATTTTATACACGAGGAACGGGCGCCCGCCGAGATCCACGGCCACCTGTGCCAGCGCATCGTCCATCGGGAGCAGGCTATAGCCGTAGCGCGCAATTCCTTCGCGATCGCCCAAGGCATCCGCCAGCGCTTTCCCCAGCACCAACCCCACGTCTTCCACCGTGTGATGATAATCCACGGCCAGATCGCCGTTGGCCTCCAGGGATAGATCGAACAAGGCGTGCTTGGTCAATAATTCGAGCATGTGATTGAAAAACGGGACGCCTGTTTCAATCTTGTACCGTCCTCCGCCATCGATCGCAAACGACCCGGAGATCCGGGTTTCCGTCGTATTCCTGCCTATTTCTGCTATTCTCGCTCTCATGCCGATTGAGCATACGCCGTGCCCGGACATCGTCAATAGGAATTACGGTGTAGACTTTCGCGTGGCGGGTGGATGATTGACAGCGGCGCGCCGACATCGTACATCTCCCATTAACCATTAACCATCAACCATCAACCATTCTTCTTCCGCCCCCGTAGCTCAGTTGGACAGAGCGCTGGATTCCTAATCCGGAGGTCGCGCGTTCGAGCCGCGCCGGGGGTACCATTCGCGAAGCCGGCGAATCGGTGATCAGTCCTGGGACAGGATCAATGCGCTGTAGGGCGCAAGATCGATTGCCCCCTCCGCCGGCAGGCCATCGCGTTCGCCCCCCGCGGCATGCACGTCCACCGGGCCGACATCGTTGAATGCCTCGTCATAGAACCGGCTGTCGCTGTTGAAGCGGACCACCCAACGTCCTTCGGTCGGCCAACCGATAACGTATCCCTGTTTCGGGTGCGTTGAGAAATTGGCCACGATCACCGTGCTATCGCGCGGACCGCCCTGTTCCCAGCGATGAAAGGCGATGACGTTCTCGTCATCATGGACATGATATACGGATACTTCCTGTCCGCAAAGGCCTCGTGTGCAGTCTTTGAGATTGCGGCGCAATGCAATGAGATCCGCGTAGAGACGAAAGATGCCCGCAAAGCGTTTCTTTTTCGACCAATCCAGCGGGTCCTCGTCATGAAACCAGTCATCTTCGAGGAATTCCTGCCCTTGAAAGAGCATGGGGACGCCGGGCGTCGTGAACACCAGGGCGGCGCCCAGGGTCGATTTCTTTCGGGCCGCCCACGATGAAGCGTTGCCCGGATCGACTTCCTCGGGTACGCGGGCCTTGCCGTTGGCCACTTCATCGTGCGATTCGGTGTAGATGATACGCTCGAAGGCGTTCAGGTAGTAACGATGCAGAATGGCGTCCCGCACGGCGCCCATATCGCGATGCGCATCATCGGCGCCGATCAGCGCCTCGCGTATCGGATGAACAAAACGCGCATCCCATTGCGCATCGAAACCGGCGCCTCCATCGCCCGGCGCTTTGGTCAGACGGGCGTTATTCTGCAGATCTTCTGCAATACGGATAACAGTCGATCGTTCCGCCCGCAATTCATCGTTTACCCATTGCATCAGGCTCCAACCGTCGGGCAAATCGCCGGGTTCCCCGTCGCCTCCGCTGACATTGCGGATGTACGCGGTGGCGTCCCAGCGTAAGCCGTCCACCCCGTAATCCCGAATCCACATCAGGGCGTTGTCCCGGATATATTCGCGCACCTCCGGCCGTCCATAATCCGGTCGGGTATCGCCCCACGGCGTCTTCGCCCGGTCATCGTTATAAAAGTAGATGCCTCCGCCCTCGTTCTCGTACCAGCCATCGAAACGCCATACGTCGAGATCGTTCGGCCCCAAATGATTGTAGACCACGTCCACGAGGACGGCCATGCCCAGATCATGGGCGCGCCGGACAAAATCACGAAACGCGCGCGGGGAACCATACTCGCTCTCAATGGCGAACAGGTGAGATGGATTGTAGCCCCACGAATAGGCGCCCGGGAACTCGGCGACGGGCATGATTTCAATCGCGTTCACCCCCAGTTCCCGCAGATGATCCAACCGTTCAATGGCTCCTTCAAGATCGCCGGGACCCGGCTCCCTGCCCTTCTTCCCAAAAGTGCCGATATGCAACTCGTAAATCACGAGTTCATTGAGGGGCGCCGCCTGAAATTGGCCCGGCCGACGGCCGGGGATATCTTTCGGGATAAGCACATTCCCGGCAGAATGGGTGAGGCGCCGGGCGTACGGGTCCGTGCGCGAATAGGACTCGTCGCCGGTGACAATCCGATAGCGATACTCGTCGCCGGGCTTGGCTTCGTGTACTTCGCCCTGCCACACGCCCGCATCGTCCCGCGACAGGGGGTGCGCTTTTTCGTCCCAATCGGAGAACGAACCGACAACATACACTTCGTCCGCATTCGGCGCCCAGACGGCAAACCGACAGCCCCGCTCTAGAACCGTGGCCCCCTTATTCATATAGCTCCCCTTATAGGACTACACTTCCCGACGTTCTTACCGTCTTCCCATTCTCTCCGGAAGATGACAGAATGAGGCGCTATGCCTGAGAGTTTGTCCAGCTATCTTTTTTTCGACACCGAAACGACCGGGGTCCCCCGCGTGTACAACGCGCCGGCACATCACCTGGATAATTGGCCCCGGATGGTGCAACTGGCCTGGCTGGTCACGGACGGTGAGGGGCACCCCCTGCGGACCGGCAACTTTATCGTGAAGCCGGACGGTTTTCGCATTCCATGGCGCGCGGCATGGGTACACGGCATTATGACGCATACGGCCCGCAAAAGCGGCGCTCCGCTGGAAACGGTCTTGGACGCATTTTCGGCGGATGTCGATGCCGTGGACGTGTTGAT
>SLGY01000112.1 GCA_007136425.1 Kiritimatiellia bacterium | reverse complement strand
GTTCCGGCTCCGGATCGGGCGAGGGCGGTTCCGTTGGCACGGGCGCTTCACCATGCAACGCGCGCAGCACGTCCTGCATGGCGTCCCGGTCGTATTCCCCGTCCTGCATCGGCGGCAGCGCGTCTTCCGGCGGGATCGAACGCGGCTGTTCCCGGCGCCGAGGTGTTTCGGATTCGGGATAGGCGAATTCGCTGTCGGACCAGCCGGCATGCCACTCGGTACGGCTCGAATGAGAATGTTGATGCAGGCGGGCGCTTTCCATGCGCGCCTCTTCCGGGGTCATCATCACGTACGGGGTGATCAACACCAGCAGTTCCGTGCGCGAATCCTCGACGGTATCCGAACGGAACAGGCGGCCCAACAAGGGGATATCGCCCAGCAACGGGACCTTGGTCGTGCTCATGATCCGATCGGTACTCACCAATCCGCCCAGCACGATCGTCGAACGGCTCTTAACCGAAATCTGCGCTTCCATTTCGCGCCGGGTAATGATCGGCACGCGGTTGCCGTCAATGGTCTCGAAACCGCCGACGTTATCGGCGCTTTGCAGGATGTCCATGACCACGAATCGTTGCGGATTGATCCGCGGCGTGACGGTCAGGTTGATGCCGATATCGCGGAATTGGAACTGGGACACCTGGCGATCGCCAATGGTCGAGGTGCTTGTGGATGTAACGACGGGCCGGGATTCACCGACGACGATACGCGCCTCGGTGTTGTCGGACGTCAGAATCACCGGCGTGGACAGAATACGCGCGTCGCGCGAGCTGGCCGCGAGGCGAATGACCATATCGAGGTTCAAATCGAAGAAGGTAACGAAATAGGACAAGCCACCCGCGCCAACCGGCGGCGCCCCCCCTTCCAAGGCTTGCCGCACCTGGCCCAAGTCATCCACCAGCCCGCCCGGTGCGGATCCGCCGCCGAACGCGGCCACGGGTTCACGCAAGACAACGCCCCCGGCCGGTCCGGCCCGTTCCTCGCTGTATGCGGTCAGAGTGCGCTGCAACCAGTCCACCCCGCTTTCCACATTCTTCCCCAGACTGATTTCAATGATCACGGCTTCGATCAGCACCTGGCCCAGCATGATATCGAGTTCCCCGACGATTTCCTCCAAGGCGGCGATGTCGCCACGGCGCCCCATCAACAGCAGGGAATTGGAACGTTGATCGGAAAGAATTTGCGTTTGAGGCGAAAGCCGTCCGATACGCGAGGCTTCGTCGCCTTCGGCCTGTTGCAACTGTTCCCGCGCCAGTCCCGCGGCGAAATCGCGCAACGCGGCCGCACGATCCACCGGGGTATCTTCGCCCTCTTCCCCTTCGCGCAAGGCGCCTCCCGGGCGTTCGGCCGCCGCCGCCCCGATGAATTCGTTCAATATCCCGGCAATATCCTCGGCGAGAGCATATTCAAGGTTGATGACGCGTACGATGATCTCCGGATCGACCGGCTGGTCCAAAATGTCGATGATTCGATCAAAGAACGTGAAATTGACCGGGCGCGCGATGATGAACAGGGTATTGATGCGTTCATCCGACACGATCTTCACCTTGCCCTGGATGATCCCGCGTTCCGCCAACTCCGCGGCGGCTTCAACGGGCGATTCCGCCACCCGTTGTTCCTGGGGCTGGCGACGTCCCGGACGAATCACGCCCGGCGGCGCTCGCCGCTCATCCTCATCGGCCCGCGGGGCCACTTGGGGGCGGCGTTCCCTTTCGTCGCGATCCTGCAGGAATTCGTTCAGTCGGGACGCCACTTGCCCCGCCTCGGCATGGCGAATGCGGCGGACAAAGATATCCTCACGGATCTCCACAGGACGATCGACAAAGTCCAGCACCTCCATGATCCGGTTCAGGTTGCTGGCCGTGTCCGTAATCATCAGACTGTTCTTGCGCTCCAGCGTCTGTATCTTTCCGTATCCGTGAATCAACTGCTGGATGATCGGCTGCACCTCGTCGAGCTCCATATGGTGTAGGGGCACGATGACGCTGAGGATCTGGTCATCTTCCGGAAATGGTTCGTCGGGCAACTCGCTCAGAATGGGCAATCCTTCCTGACGCACGGCGGTCGGTTGAACCACCCGCAGGAAACGTTCGCCCATGGGGACCAGGGCGACGTTATGCATGGCCAGCGCGCTTTCGATGGCTTGCAAGGCTTCGCGCTCGGTCATGCGCGTCTGCCCCCGCAAGGTAATCGTCGCGCTGATACCCGGCGACTTGATCATGGTCCGCCCGGTCAAGTCGCTGTAAAACGTGAGTACCTGATCGAGCGGCGAATCACGGAAATTGAGATTGATCAGGCGATCCGTATCCGTCTCTTCAGACAGCGGGGGGACCACCTGCGCCGCAAGCGGATCGGCGAAGGCCAGCCACAGCATCGCGGCCGCGATAAAACCCGCGCATCTACGTCGTTCGCTGGTTTGTGCTGTCTTCATTCGATCATGTGGCCGGAGTTGATCGGCTGTATGCGTAGTCCACCGTAAAGGTCCCGCGCAGCCGGCTTGGATCTCCTTGCGACGGGGTAATGGTTAATTGTCGGACGTCCACAATAGCACCTTGCGCCTGCAATGCATAGAGAAAATGAACCAACGCCGACAATTCGCCTTCCCACGTGCAGGTAATGGCCAGTTCGTAAAGGTCGCCCACCTCGCGTTCCGGTTCCGGCTCGCGGCGTAAGAGGAGCAAGCCGTGTTGGTCGGCAAACTGTTGCAGGTTCCGCAAGAGTTGCGAGGTGACATCGGCGTCGCGCGGGTGCTGCGGCAATTCTTCGCGCAGCGTGGCCAAACGCTCATCCAACGCATCGGTCTGATCCAGCAACCGTTGCGCGGCGGCCTGGCGACGCGCCAGCAATTCCGACTCTTCCTGGTTGGCTTGCCATTCCTCGTATCGCGGCTCGCCCATGAGCCACGTCACCCCAATCAACACCGCAATGAGCGTGATCACCGCCAACCGACTCTCGCGCTTGTTCAATTTCATCGGTTGTCCTCTCCCGGCAGCCGCGCCGTCACCCGGAACTCGGGATTCCGTCGACCGCCCGGCGCCCGCGTCAATCCTTCGGGCCGCACCTCAACAAACAAATCCGATTGTTCCAAGGCCTCGAAATAGTCCAGGATACTCGTCTCCCGGGGCGACTCGCCGCGCAGATTAACGGCGCCCGCCTTGCGATAGGTAAAGGAATTCAATTCCACGTCGCCGGGCAGTAATTCCGTCACCTCACGCAGGCATTCCAGCGCGGAATGGGTGCGGTCGGCGAATTGCTCCAGTGATTCCACCCGATGCCGCAACAGGCGCGCCTCCTCGGCGGGCCCTTCCAACGCGGCCACCTCCCCGCGTAATCGTTCAATCCGCGCTTCGTCAAAATGCGCCACGACGAAGAAGGCGACCAGCACGACAATCCAGAGCACCAGCAAAGAGGCCACCAAGGTAATTATCCGCCGCTGCCCCTTACGCTCCGTCGCCTCCGCCTTCCATTCCGGCGGGATCAAATCCAACACCGTCCGCCCCGACTCGGCGTCCCGACGCGCAACGCCTTCCGTCAAGGGAGGCAGATCGTCCAGCGACTGCGCATGCGTCTCGACGGCGCATTCCGCCCCCAGCCGACTCACCAACTCCGTTGGGGTCTCCCCGCGATGCCACACCGTCAGATCCGGGACGGCCGTCGCCCCCCATTCGGATTCCAGTGAGGTCAGCGTGTACCCTGTTTCCTCCGCCAATTCCCCGGCATACTCTTCATCCGACAGGCGATGCTGCGCGCCCAGCGATCGTACCACGACGGGTAAACCATCCTGGTTAACGACCAGTTCCGTGCCCGTCTCGTCCACCAATAGAACCGCGTGCCGCCCCTCCGCCGGGACGCGCCCCGCCTGCTGCATCAGGTGCCACCAGCCTGTCGCGGCAATATCGATGCGGTCCGGCTGCCTGCCCGCAGCGGTAAACAATGCGCCCAAGTCATCCACCACCTCGCGCTTGCACGCCGCAATCAAGACGCGCGAATTGGATCCTTTACCGCCGAGCACCTCATGGGAAATCGCCATCTGCTCAACCGGGAACGGCGAAAACTTGTCCACCTGCAGTTCCACCATCCCGGCCAATTCGTCCGCGTCCGACGACGGCAGATCCACGGCGCGTAACAGCGCATGCTCGGTATGCAGCGTAACGGTCAAATGCCCCTTGATCCCGCCCATGGCCTGCTTGATACGAGCCGCCCATTCCGCCGTGTCCCGGTCCTCGCGCTTTTCCGGGATATCCAGCTCGACCCCCTGTTGGTCGGCGACTTCGTACACGCCTTTCCGACGCCTAAGCGTTGTCCACTCCAGGCGTCGTCCCCTGACCAGTACGGCCGTTATGACATCACGATTTGCCATTATTCAATATCTGTTATCGCGCCGGGCGCCATCTATCCGCCCCTCAAAAACTCATCGTCACTCATTTCCACGCCCTCTCCGCCAGAGGCGGATCCGCCTTCGGCGGAACGGGCGCGGATACAGCCATACTTCTTCGTAGCCGCCGCCGTCAGGCGGTGGATGACACGCCCAACAAGCGTTTCTTGAACGAGCTGCTACAATTGCTCTTCGCGCCAATAGACCGGGTTCCATTTCCCATCGTCACCGAGGCGCATGACCGTCCACGCCGCACTGCGCACGCCCCCGACTTCACCAACAGCGGTGATCCGCCAGAAATGCACATCGTGTACCGTGAGTCGGTCGCGGTGCTGCTGCAATCCGGGAATGCGCGCCACGGCGTCTTCC
Source organism: Kiritimatiellia bacterium (assembly GCA_007136425.1). Classification (GTDB taxonomy): domain Bacteria; phylum Verrucomicrobiota; class Kiritimatiellia; order SLAD01; family SLAD01; genus SKZA01. Next base: position 10,923 of record SLGY01000112.1, on the reverse strand, counting down.
AGGCTTTCGAAGCCGTCGTCTCGCGTGCCGGCTTCCCCGTCCAGCCCCATTCGAAGCTCCAGAATTTCGTCCACGATCCAATCGTCTATGCCCGGCAAGGTCAATAACACCTCGCGAGACGCCGTGTTTATATTCACTTTACCATGGCTCCACGCGGTGAGCCAATAGGCAATCCCGCGAATGGCCTCTTCGGGCGGCGTGCCCGACGGGCTCCCGTATAACACCTCCTCGTCAAACCCGTGGATCAACAGGAGCTCATCCACCGTATCCACCCGGTCCCCGCCGTGGGCGCCCTTCACCTTGTAACCCCGGTTCACGTAAAAGGGATCCTGCGACCCCGCCCCGTGCAGGCGACTCGTGTCGGGACTATCCGTATCCACCCAGTCCGCGAAGGAATCGATCAGTTCCGCCCAGCGTTCCTGCGGGATGTTCGCCTGATCCAGGATCTCTTCCCAATCCTCGTCGCTGAGGTCGTTGACATTTCGGCGGCCCTCCTCGGGTTCGATCTCCAACGACAACGTGCCCTCCCCGATTTCCCGGGTTAGATTGCGCACAGGCACGCCCCGGGACAGGTTCACCGCCGCCGTGATCAGCGCGTCGTCCTTCTGATCGATGCCCACATCCTCCTCGTCCGCCGTTTCCATTCGCGCAAGGACAACCCGCGCCAATTCAAGCCCCGACTGGGCGATGAACTGCGCCTTGTACCGGTTGCGATAATACGAGGTGATGTCGGCCTCCACATGCATGTCAAAGGCGAAACTGGAAATAAGCAGCGACAACAGCAGGATCACCCAGAGCGCCACGATCAGGGCGGAACCCCGTTGCAATGCCGATTGCCGATTGCCGATTGCCGAATTCATCTGCGTCCCATCAACCATTAACCATCAACCATCAACCCTCAACCATTAACCATTTCCCACACTCCATCACTCCAACACTCCATCGCCCCATCACTCCATTCTTATTCGCTCTCCACGAAATCCACTCGGCTGGTGACCGCGGGCGCCACCGGGATCTGAATGGCGCGTTGCACGCGAACGGGCGGCTCGTACGCTTCTTCCGGTTCCATTTCCAAGGTGATCTTCACGAGGGACGGGATGGCGTTGCTTTCGTCCCAGCGATCCTGCCAGGCGCCGATCTCGTCATCAAAGATTTCGCAGCGCAACCCCTTCACCCGCGTGGAGACAAACCACGGTTCCGGATCAAGGTCGTCCTCCTCCGACAGATGCGGCTTGGCCCGCACCGCAACACCGTACTGGCCTCGATCCGTGCGCCCGATGGTTACGACGATGCGATGCAATCCCTCCGCGTACGGCGAGTCGAGCGGCATGAAGGCGGAACTGGATGTGACCCAACTGATCGTGTCCGCCGGATACCCGCCCGCATGCCCCTTATCGAGCCTGAACTCATAAAATTCCGGGACGGAATCGAAAAAAGCCATCGACCGCATCGACTGCACCAACTGTTCCATGACAAAATCCCCGTGATGCAGCTTGCTCAATGCTTCGGTGCCCTGATTCCATGCTCGCAACGTCGTGGTGAAGATCGTGAACATGACGGCAAACACAGCCACCAGGATTCCCAGAGCGACGAGCAATTCGAGGAAGGTAAATCCGGCGCGACGACGACGGCGCAACGGACAGGGCGCGGCATCCTGCACAGGGCCCGGTTTATCCGGCTGCACGGACGCACTCATCACCAATCCTCCTCGGGCGGGACGTACCGATAATAAACCACTTCCTCGAAGCCGGTCTCACCGCGGCGCGACCAGGTGACCCGGGACACCACCTCATACAAGCCGTCGTCTTCGTCGCCCACCAGCTCCGTCTCGCGTTCCCACGCGAAGTCCCGGTATTCCGCGCCGCTGAACCGGCCGCGTTCCGTACCCACCTGAATATCCTCGTCGAACAGTGGATGTTCCAAGTCGATGCGGGCCAGCAGCGTATGGGCATGGTTATACAGCCGCGCCGCGCGCACCACGGCCAGGCACTGCGACACGGACGAGATAAGCACAATCCCGCCGATCGCCAGGATCGCCATGGCCAGCATGACCTCGATCAAGGTCAGGCCCGCGCGCGAACGCGCGCGTTTCGAATGGGAACGCGAATTATTCATACCTCGTCGTGGTCGTCCCGGCCAGGTGATCGATCTCGACCCATACGGAACGACGCTGTTGCCGGTCGGTGATGCGCAGGGCATACGAATCGCTGACCCCGCTGGGGAAATAGTTGACCCAATAAACCCCGTCCAATTGCTGATTTCTGCTGGGACTTCTAAATTCCGCAATACGCACGTCTTCCGGCAGTTGTTGTGATCGTTGCACCTCCGTCGCAAACGATTCATCGCCGCCCCGCCCGCGGCGCGCGTCCAGAAAGGCGTCCACCCGGGCCCCGCTCGCCCGGTCCACCGCCACGATGTCGATCTCGCCGGTTGTGGCATTGAAGAAAAGCGTCATCTGCCGCTGCTGCAGCACCGCCATGTTCCGCGCGTATTTACCCGCCGTAACCACGGTACGCGATGCCGACCTCAGATTGGCCATCTGATAGGATCGCATGAAGCTCGGCACTGCAACGGCGGACACGATCAAGGTGATGGCGACCACCAGAATGATTTCAAGCAGGGTAAACCCCGCGCCCCGCGAGACGGGCGCAGCACCGGATATTGCACCGCCCGTACGCGCACTAATTGGTGATGTCCGCATCGCTTTCCACGCCGTCCGGCCCAAGCGAGCGCAATCGGTAACTGGTATCCGTTCGGCTATACTGGTATGCGCGCCCCCAGGGATCCTCCGGGAGTCCGCCTTCGAGATACGGACCGTTCCAACGGCGCAAACCGCCCGGATTACTGACCAATGCATCCAGATTCGAAGGATACTCACCGTTATCCAATTCGTACATGCGTAACGCCAAGCCGATACTTTGAATATCCGCGCGCGCGCGCGAAATCTCCGCCTCGCGCACACGACCGCCGAGACGCGGTATCGCTACCCCCACCAGAATGCCGATGATCACGACGACCAACAGCACCTCAATAAGGGTGAACCCCGATCGACCGCCCATTCTTACTCTGCGTAATATCGCTTCCATATTCTCACCTCTCTCATAGACACCCTGTAATGCCCCGCGTTCAGTGGCCGGCATCGGTGCAGCCGACGGTTCCTCTCTCCAATCCTGCACACCGAACACTGAACACTGGCTACTGGCCACTTCACACTATACACTCAATCCGCTGGTCAAATCAAACACCGCCAGCAACATGCTGATGGCCACGAACCCGACAAGCACGGCGATGGCCAGGATCAGGATCGGCTCGATGATCGTGGTCAGCAGTTTCACGCTGCGGTCCAGCTCGTATTCGTATCGGTTGGCAATATGCGTGAGCGACCCGGCCATATCGCCGGTCTCTTCCCCGACGGACAGCATATCCGTCAGCAACGGCGGAAACACCTTGCCCGCCGCCAACGGGGCGGATATCGTCGTCCCGTCCGTAACGCGACCGCGCGCGTTCTTGATTTCCTGCGCAATGACCGAGTTCCCCACGGTATTCTCAACAATCGACAAGGCCTGCAAGACGGGCACACCATTGTTCAGCAGCGCGCCCAGCGTGTGCGCGAATTGCGAAAACGCGTTCGCATTGACGATGCCGCTGATGACCGGCAATTTCAATTGCGCCTGGTGCCAGCGCCGCCGTCCTTCTTCGGTCCGCAGATAGGAGCGTCCGCCAATCACCCCCACGCCGATCAGCAGCACAAGCGCCCACCAGTACTGGACGAGAAAACCGCTGATCTGGATCAGGATCTGAGTCGGTAACGGAAGGGTACTGCCCAGTTCGGCGAAAATCTGCGAGAACCGTGGCACCACGAACACCATCACAAAAATAATCGTAACGATGCCTACGACAATAACGATAAGCGGATAGGAAAGCGCCATGAGCACCTTCTCGCGCGCTTCCTGCACTCGCTGATAATGCCGGCACAACCGTTCCAACACGCCCGCCAGGTCCCCGCTCGCCTCGCCCGCGCGCACCATGCTGACGTATAGCGTGGAAAACGTTTCCGGGCGCTTGGCCAGCGCATCGGAGAGACTCGCCCCCTGAATGATCTCGTCGCGCAATTGCGGTACGATGATGTCCTGCGCCTTCCCCGTCTCGCGTTGCGCCAGGGTGTTCAAGGCGTTGCCCAACGTCATGCCCGACGCCAACAGGTCGCTGAGTTCCCGGGTGAAGAACAGCACCTCGCGCATATTCAATTTCTCCGCGCGCCGGCCCGACATCGTAAAAGCGCTCTTCCCGGATTTCGACGCCGGCTTGCGCGACTTGCTCGGCTGTTTGGCGTCCCGGGCGGGGGGCGCAGCCGTCGCCCCTTCCTTCAGGGTTACGGGCACATACCCCAGACGCTCCACCTGCACCAAGGCGGCGCGTTTGTCCGGCGCATCCACAGTGCCGGTCATGCGCTCGCCGGAACGGGACTTGGCTATATAGGAAAAGACGGCCATCAGTATGAACGAAACAGATTAGAAACTCATTGCTTGATACGCCAACCCGAAAATATTTGCGCCAGGCCGTATCGGCGCCCTACTCATTGAATATTCGGCAACCGGCATGGCGTCAGGTTTCCGCCAGATCTTCGTTGTCTTCCGAAACGCGTAACACCTCTTCGACGGTCGTTACGCCGCGCAACACCTTCGTCCAACCGTCATAACGCAGCGGGCGCATCCCCTGTTTAACCGCCTCATTCCGGATCTCGGTCGTGCCCGCGCGCGCCACAATCAACGGACGGATACGGTCCGATATGGGAATGATCTCATAAATCCCCGTGCGCCCCGTGAACCCCGTGTTACGACACTCATCGCAGCCGGCCGCCTCCCAGATATTGCCGCCCTCTTCAAGCCGGTCCAACGGGAATCCTACGCTCTCCAGGAAATCATGATCCGGGATCTTGACCCGGCGACAATGCTTGCACAGGCGCCGGACCAGACGTTGCGCAATCAGCCCTTCAACCGACGAAGCAACCAGAAACGGCTCAATGCCCATGTCCACCAAACGTGTCACCGCGCCGGCCGCATCGTTCGTGTGCAACGTGCTGAAAACCAGGTGCCCGGTCAACGCCGCCCGGATGGCGATCTCCGCCGTCTCCCGGTCGCGCACCTCGCCGACCATGATGACGTCCGGATCCTGACGAAGAATATGGCGAAGCCCCATGGCGAATGTCAGCCCGATCTCCGAACGGACCTGAATCTGGTTGATCCCCGCCATCTCGTACTCGATCGGTTCCTCAATCGTGATAATGCGCTTATCCACGGAATTAATCGTGTGTAACCACGCATACAACGAAGTCGATTTCCCCGACCCCGTCGGACCCGTCACAAGCAGGATGCCGTGCGGCTTCGTAATCATCTTCTTCAACACCTTCTCGTCGTCCGACTCCAGCCCGAGCTTGTCCAGCCCCGTCAAGCCGCTATGCCGCATCAACAGGCGCAGACTCACGCTCTCCCCGTACACCGTCGGCATCGTCGACACGCGCACATCGATATCTTCGCCGCGGATCTTCAAACTGATACGGCCGTCCTGCGGTAACCGCTTCTCCGCAATATCCATGTTCGCCATGACCTTGATACGCGAGATAATCGAGGCCTGAAAACGCTTCAAATGCGCGGGTACCGGCGTCTGGTGCAGTACCCCGTCAATGCGGTAACGGATACGCAACGACATCTCCATCGGCTCCAGGTGAATATCCGTGGCGCGATCCTGATACGCCTCCCAGATGATCTGGTTGACGAACTTGACGACCGACGCTTCCTGATCGATCTCCTGCAAATCCTTCTTGCCGTCCTCGTCTTCCGGCGCCAACTCGATCCGGTCGTCCTGGATCATGCGTTCCAGGGTATCGGCGCCCACCCCGTAGAACTTTGTCGCCGCCTTGGCAATGTCGGCGGCGGGACTCAAGGCCAACCGCACCCGTGCTCCCGAGGCCATGCGCAACGCGTCGACCAGGCCGGGCACGAACGGATCGTGCGTCGCCACGCGCAGCGTACCGTTGTCCATGGATACGGGAATCACGTGATACTGGAAAATGGCCTTGGTGGAGAGTTTTTCGAGCACCGGCGCTTCGATCGTCACCTCGCCGAGACGCACAAAGGGCAGGTCCATCGCCTTTGCCAGCGCTTCGAGGAACTGGTCCTCGCGCGCCAGTCCTTGATCCACCACCACATCGGTTATGGACCGGCCGGACTGTTGCTGGCGCTCCAACAACTCCGCAATCTGCGATTCCGTAAACAGCTCGGCCCGTTCCAGAAGCGCGGCAAGCTTGGTACTTTGAGGCGTGACAGATGTTTGCATGGCTACCTTTTATTAGTACCGCACAGCGCCCCCTCATTCAAATCATTATTCCTTAACCAGCCGGAAAGCGTTCTTGATTTGGGGGTGCAACTCCGCTATGAACGTCGCCATGAATGACGAGGCCCGAACCGAGCCCGACTCGATCTTCACCGTACACGCGCCCGGGGTGGACGTGCAGGCCGTTATGCGCGATGTCGAGGAGACCGTGGCGCGCAATATGGAGAACGGCGTGTACGACGACGCGCGCGTGGCGCGCGCCGAACGGTCGAACCTCGCCACCCTGCGCAATCACGACGAATTTCTTGAGTTCTATCTCAAGTGCCTGCGCGAAGCCGCCTTTGTCGACATCTCCGATTTCGATATCCGCGAACGACGCCGCGGTTTCGCTCCTTTGCTCATCCGCTTCAAACGCACCATCTGGAACCTGCTGAAATTCTATACGTACCGGCTCTGGTCGCAACAGAACCAGGTCAACGGCCTGCTGGTTACCGCAGTGGAAAACCTCGACCTGAAGTATGCCGCGAAGATCCAAGCGCTGGAAAAACGGATCGAGGAACTGGAACGGGAGAAGAACGGGGAGCATAAACCCTGATGCCGCGCGCGGAACGCATCGCATTCGTCACTCCGCGCTTTTCCGAACAAGCCACCATTGGCGGCGCGGAAACGCTGATCAAACAGCTCGCCCTGCGCGCCGCCCGAGCCGGACGCGACGTTACACTGCTCACCACCTGCGCGGAAAACCATTTCACATGGGAAAATACCCTCCCCGCCGGCCGCGCCGTTGTGGACGGGATCTCGGTCGAACGCTTTCCTGTCGATGAGGATCGCGATATCGACACCTTTCTACGCGCGCAGAACGCCATCAGCAACGGGAACGCGGTGTCGGACGAGGACGAGGAAGCGTGGATGCGCAACAACGTCAACAGCCGGGCACTGAATCAGCATCTACGGGATCACGGCGCGGCGTATGACCGGCTTGTGATGGGACCGTACCTGTTCGGCCTCGTCTACTATGCCGCGCGAATTCATCCGCATAAGACCTTCCTGGTTCCCTGCCTGCACGACGAACCGTTTGCGTGGTTGCGCATCATGAAGCCGCTGTTCGACGAAGTGACCGGCTGCCTGTTCAACACGGATCCCGAACGGGACCTTGCCAAGCGGCTCTTCGGACTGGCCGACGAGCAATGCGCCGTGGTCGGCATGGGACTGGACCCGTTTGAGGCCGATCCTGAAGCCTTTGCCGCACGGCACGGGCTCGCGCAGCCGTATATCATGTATGCGGGCCGTCGCGAACCGCTCAAAGGCACCCCCTTGTTACTGGATTATATGCGCACATTCCGCGACCGAACAGGCGAAGATGTGCGCCTCGTCTTTACGGGCAGCGGCCCGATCGAGGCGCCGCCCGAACTGGAGCCGTACATCCTCGATGCGGGCTTCGTATCCGAACAGGAAAAGCGGGAGGCCATGGCGGGCGCGCTCGCCTTTGTGCATCCATCGGTCAATGAAAGTCTCGGGATCGTCCTGCTGGAAGCGTGGCTGGCGCGCGTTCCCGCACTCGTACACGCGCGCGGCGAAGTCTTGCGCTGGCAATGCGCGCGCAGCGGAGGCGGCCTCTGGTTCCGGCATTATCCTGATTTCGAGGTAGAATTACGCCGGTACATCGCACAACCGGAACTGCGCAAGCAACTCGCCGCCGCCGGGCGCGCCTACGTGGAACGGGAATACGCCTGGCCGGCGGTGGAACAACGCTTCTTCGACGCCCTTGATCATCCGCGCAAGGCGTAACCCGTCATTCTTCCCATTCGATCAAGAACGGTAACTGTTGCGTTCCGCCGTCAAGGTTGACCCACCAACCGTCGTGCTGCATGGCCAACGCGCGAGCGCGCTCGTCGTGCCGGTCGGGATAGCCGGGCGACCAGTTTTCGTACAGCCACGGATCGGCGGAAAGCCAGCCCCAGGAGCCCCGCACCTGTTCGTCCGTGCCTCCGAGCCAGAGGGTCCGACCCAGGGTCGGCCAGCCGTATCGTTCGACGACCCAATCCTGCAATTCCTGTGAGCGAATGGACGCAAGGGTTGCATCGTGCCGTTCCGCATAGCGACGCGCGTCGGTCCATGATTTGCGCTGAACAATATACAGATAGCGCCGGCCCTCAAACGTCTCGGCCACATCCGGGATCTCGTCGGGCTGCTCGGCGAGCGCCTGCATGCCTTCAAGACTGGCGGTAAACAGGGCGCGCGCCTTGTTAAAAGCGGGCACGCCTTCAAAAGGCGCGGCCGCCGATTCTACGGCCCGGCGCGCCGCCTCATAATCGTCATCGCGCAAGGCGCTGTTCATCCCGAAGAACAGCGCATTAAACGTGGTATCGCCGCAAACGAACCAACGCAAGGTCTCCATCTCGCCGAGCGCGGACAGGTCGGAGACCCGCACATCGCCCAGATTCAGACTGGTAAGCGGGATATCCGCCAGCGGCTGCAAACTGCGAATCCGCGCGCCCGGATCCACATGCGTCAGCGTGAGATGAAAGTGCCCGTTCGGGTCCAGTACCAGATTCTCGCTCTGCGCCGGCCAGATCCGGCTTACGCGATCCCGGTATTCGTGCAATGCCTCAATGGCTTCGTCCGGTTGTTCCATCGGATTGGCGAAAAGCAGGTTGTAGGTGGCGGTATCTTCAATAACCACCTCCTTGTTGTCCGCCATCCGGGGCGCGCTGACCCAAATCTGTTCGTTGATGACGAATTTGAAAGGCCATTCGTGACGCCCCTCGAAATGGTCGAGCGCCTTGCGCAACTCAAACCGGTTCCGCATGACGCGCGTCATGATCCAATCCTCATCGCGCGGATCCCATTCGTTGAACGGGCCAGCGATAGCCACGCGATTAACCGAAGGCACATCGGCGACTTGCCCCAACGACCCGTCGGCCATGCGGGCCACATCGTAATCGCGCGGATCAAATTCGAAAACGACATCGTCGCCGTCCATGCGATAGCCGTACACGTTCCGATACCGGGCGGGTTCGGAAACCGCACGCGGGCTGTCCGGCGCACGCACTTCCGGCGCGCTCCGCGTCAGATGCCAGCGCGTCACCCAGAACACGCTCGCGGCCAGAAGTACCGCGCCCCCGACAGCGGCCAGCGCGGGCGCCCATTTCGGTCTGCGCGGCAACGCGCTCTTTAGAAAGGCCGTTTTGCCCCCCAGATACGAGGAAACGGCCTTCGAAAATTCGCCGGCCGTTTGATAGCGGTCGTCCCGATTCTTTTCCAACGCTCTGAGCACAATGCCGTCGAGCAAGGGATCAATCGGACAGGCGCCCGAGTTCGATCGCTGATCATCCTCCGTCCGCTCCCGAAATACTTCGCTGGGCGGGCGTGGGCGCGATTCCATGATGTTCTTCAATATTTCGGGCAACGTCCCGAACACGTCGTACGGAAAATCACCGGTCAGGACTTCATACAAAATCACGCCCAACGAGTACACGTCCGACCGGACATCGATCTTCGTTTGATCGCCCTCGGCCTGTTCGGGGCTGGCCCACTGCACGGAACCGAGAAACTCGCCCGTCCATGTCACCGACGGCAGCGGTTCGCCCCCGTCATCCGTCAACGGCACGGCGCTGAGCGCAACGCCGAAATCGAGAATATGCGGCTCGCCGTACCCGTCGATGATGATATTGGACGGCTTCAAATCGCGATGCACGACCCCGCGCAGATGCGCCGCGTTCACGGCATCGGCGATCCGCACGAAAAGTTGCAGCAATTCCCTCAGATCATCGACCGTCCGAGCCGGAGCGTGCCGGTCCCAATAATCGTCGATGAATTCCGCCAGGGTCTTGCCGTGCACGTATTCCAAAACGAAATAGGTGGACCCGTCCGGCGTTTGGCCGCGGTCGATGACCGACACGATATTGGGATGATCCAACGCGGCGAGCACACGCACCTCACGGTCCATGCGCACCTTTTCCTTGCGGGTGGCGTACGACCCGCCCGGGAAAAACTTCACGGCCACCTTTCTGCCTGTGGACTTCTTGATTGCAGAAAAGATGATGGCTTGTCCGCCACGCGTTATTTCGCGTTGAAGCAGATATCCTTCAAGCTCCAACTCGATGTCCTCGGGCGGCGGGGCGTCCGGTCCTTGCTCTTCCGGTTTATCTGTGTGCTCTTCGTCCATGCGTGCCACAATTGGTCCTATGCCCCTTATTACCACGTGCCCTCCGCGCGCGCAAGCAGGGCGGCGCCGGGACCGTTCAAACAAAGCCGCCGTCGTTAAGGCGTGTTGATCTATTCCGGGATCAAGCTTCCTGCACTTAACCGCTACCCTTACCCGACCCGCTTCAAGCGCATCGCCGGTTTGTTGAACCCCGCAAGGGAACTTATACCAAACTCTATTACTTCTCGGTACATTCTCTTCGGACGCGACGGAGCGCGTCCCTCCAAAGTGATGCTGCAACGCATTGTGTTGTGACACATTAACTGGAGGGGCAACCTCCGGAGGCTGTCTCAAAACCAACTTGAAGACGCCGGGGACAGAGCCCCGGCCTACAAGTTCTGGTGGTTGTAGGCCGACCCTCCCTGTGCCGCCGTAGTGAAACG
>SLGY01000009.1 GCA_007136425.1 Kiritimatiellia bacterium | reverse complement strand
TCCCAGAAACCCGCCGCCATCGCGGGGTCGCCGCCCAGTGCGCGGACTATGTTTTCCAATCTCATGGCATTCATTGTCAGCGGTCCCAAAATCACGGTCCACCCCTCCTTCACAATACAATCGTTTGATCAATACGCCGCCAATTGCGGGTCTTCTTCGGTGGCCGGTATGTCCAAATAGCGTACGGCCTGTTCGGCGATATCCCGGAAAATGGGCGCGGCCACCGCGCCTCCCGTGCGCAAGGGCAAAGGCTCGTCCACCACCACCACCATGCTGATTTCCGGATCGTCCGCGGGCAGGAAGCCGACGAAGGAGGCGATGTTCAGGCGATCCGAGTATCCGCCCGGAATCGGTTTCTGCGCCGTACCCGTTTTGCCGGCCACACGATAGCCCTCCATGCGTGCGTTCCGTCCAGTTCCGCCCTCTTCGGTCACCCGCGCGAGCAATTGCGCCATCAACCGCGCCGTTTCCGGGCGAACCGGGCGGGAGAGCACGTGCGGCTCGCCCTCTCGAATGACGCGTCCGTTCCGGTCCGTCACCCTTTTTACGACGTAGGGCTGCATCAGGAATCCGTCGTTGGCGACCGCATTGACGGCGTTCAGCAATTGCAAGGCCGTGACCGCCACCTCATGGCCCATCGCCAAGCGTGTGACACTGATGGCCGACCATCGCGAGCGGGGAGCAAAAATCCCGGCCTCTTCGCCGGGCAAGTCGATGCCGGAGCGACGTCCTATGCCGAAAGCGCGCAAATACTCTTCCAGTTGCGCCTCACTCAATCGCAATCCGATCTTGGCCGTCCCGATATTGCTCGATCTCTTAACAACATCCGCCACGGTCAAACGCCCATTCGGCCGGTAATCGCGTAACGGCCGGCCGTGGTAATACCAGACGCCGTTTTCGCAATCGATAATCTCGTCCGGAGTTACCACCCCCTCGTTAAAAGCCGCCGCCAAAACCGGCACCTTGAAGGTTGATCCCGGCTCGTAATTGTAGGATATGGCCCGGTTTCGCCGCTGCTCCGGCGTCGACGTGCGATAGGCGTTAAGATCGAACGCGGGGCGCGACGCCATGGCCAAAATTTCGCCCGTATCGACCTTCATCATGATCGCCCAGGCCGCTTTCCCGCCGTATTCTTCCAACCCGCGGTCCAAGGCGGCCTCCATGATGAATTGCAGGCTTTGATCCAGCGTCAGCTGCACATCTCCGCCGCGACGCGGCGCGATATCGAGTTGGCGACGACTATACATTTCGGCGCGGCGCCCATCTCGTTGACTGACGCGAAAGCCGGGGATTCCGCGCAGGTACGTATTCAATTGTTGTTCCACACCCGCGCTGCCCACCCCTTCCATATTCGAGAAGCCCAACACATGGCACATCAGTTCCCCCTGCGCATAGTGTCGGGTCATCACGTCATGGAAATACACACCGTGAAACGACATCCGCGCAATCTGATCGGCCAGGTCGCTGTGGACATGTCGCTTGATGTATTCGAATTGGCGGCCCTCCTTGTTCACGATATCAAGCACCGCGGCCGGCTTCATGTCCAGGATACGGGCCAGATGCGTGGAGATGAAGCCCCCGTGTCCTTCCCGCTGAATGGCCATCGGATCCACCCAGACATCCTTCATCGCCAAGTCCATCGCCAGCGTGTACCCGCGTCGATCCAGAATCCGACCGCGTTCGGCAACAATCGTGCGTTCCGTGTGGCGCATGCGCGCAATACGCTCTTCGAGATCTTTATGGGACGCCAAATGCAAAAAGGCCAGACGTACGCCCAGCCCTGCAAGGATTCCCATGACCAGCACGGCCAATGCGGCCATGCGCCATTTATGGATCCGTTCAATCATTCATGCGGGCTCTGGTCCAGATGTGCCAATTCGCCGTATAAAGGCAAGCCTTCGAATTCGCTCGGAAACGCGGGTCTGGTCAAATGCACAACCCGATGGTTGGGCGCCCAATCCATGTTCAAATCAAGCCGGTTCACCGCCTCCATGACGTTCGGCAACGTCTTCATTTGGGCCCATCGCATTTCTTCCCGGGACAATCGTTGCCGGACTTCCTGGCGTTCACGTTCCAGGGTCTGAATGCGCGCGCCGGCCGCCTCGCAACGTCCGTGCATCCACAGGTAGGCCATGCTCGTCACGGTCGCCATGACGAGAAACAAAGCCAATGGCACGGGAAAGACAAAGCCCTGTGCTTGTTTTTTTCTATTCTTTCTACGCCGTTTCATTGTGTTCCACCCTTTCCACCACCCGCATTTTCGCCGATCGCGCTCGCGGGTTTTCCTTCAATTCCGTTGTGCCGGGCACCAACGGTTTGCGGGTCACTCGCTTCATCCGCGGCAGCGTCCCCCGCCAGACGCGCCCGCCGGCCTGCAATGATTCCCATCGCCCGATATGCCGACCCAAAATCTGTTTTACGAGACGGTCTTCCACACTGTGATAGGTCAATACGACCACTCGCCCACCGGCCACAACCCGGTGCAGTGCCGCCGTAAGCCCCGCTTCAAGCGATGCCAGCTCGTCATTCACCGCCATGCGCAAGGCCATGAACGTGCGCGTAGCCGGATGAATCCGACCGCGTCGCCCGCCGGTCGCGGCGGCGACCGTCTCCGCCAATTCCGTCGTCCCGGCAAACGGCCGTTCCGCGCGACGCCGCACGATAGCGGCCGCAATCTTGCGCGAAGCGCGTTCATCACCGAACCGCCACAACAAATCCGCCAGCTCGGCTTCCGGCAGGTCATTCACCAAATCCGCCGCCGTTCTCGCTTCAGTGCGATCCATGCGCATATCAAGCGGACCCGCGCGCATGAAACTGAATCCGCGTTCCGCCCGATCCAACTGCTCGGATCGCACTCCCAAGTCAAAGAACACTCCGTCCACGGCATCGAACCCGTGATCATCCGCCACGCGGTCCAAGCCGCTAAAATTCGTCTGCGCCCATGCGCATTGCCGTTCCCACGGCGTCAATCGTTCCCGCGCCCGTTTCAGGGCCTCCGCGTCCCGATCCAGCCCCAGCAAACGCCCGGTTGCGCCCGCCCGTTCCAAGATCGCCCGGGCATGTCCGCCGTCGCCCAGCGTCGCGTCGATGTACCGCCCGCCGGCCTTCACCGCCAACGCCTCGACCACCTCCGCCCGCATCACCGGATCGTGCATTCGCCTTTTCCGTTCCGCGCATACACCGCATTGCGACGGGGGCCTTCATACCCCTCACAGCATGAAGCGACTCATTAACCCGTTGCGCGCGCGATTCCGCGAGCGGGCTTCAAACAGCTCCTGGCTGTCGGTGTCGCTTTGCCAGAGCTGGTAACGCAACTTGAAATTGGATTTCGGCACGGAAAACCAGCGCTCCTCATCACGCGCCCCGTCCAACGCGCCGTTCACTTTAAGAAACTGTGCTATTTGATGCATACTCATCGCCAACCGCCTTCGCCACCTCGTGGCTTTATCTTTCATTACGTGTACGGGATCAGAAGCCCACGTATCGGGCCGCTTCACCCAATCCATCCTGATCCACACCGCTTTCCACTTGCTGCCATCGATCCGGATTCCAAATTTCGAATCCGTCGAATGTGCCCACCAACATCGCCTGGTTACTGATCCCGGCGAAATCCAGCAGATCGTCCTTCACACGGATACGGCCCTGACTATCCCAAGGGACCAGATCGGAGCGAGAGGCGAGTGTCCGAGCCAACTGCCGACCCTTTTCGTCGGCAATGGAAAGGTTACGAAGCCGTTCCATGCGCCGGGTCATTTCACGAGCGGGATAAACGCACAGGCACTTGTCGTTAACACCGGGGAGAACAAACAGCCGCTTCGGCACACCCGCCAACTCGCGCCAATCCGAGGGAATCGTAAGACGTCGCTTGGAATCGAGGGAATGGACGTATCGACTGACGAACACGCCTTCGCCACCATCACTCGCCGACACTGTGTTCTCTTTCTCCATATCCCTCACATCCTGCCCCACTTTAAACCACTTCCACCCACCAAAAGTCAATAACTTTTCTGTAAAAAGTTATGCACAGATTATCAACAGGGATTGGAACAGATCACAAAAAGTTGTTGCACCCCTTCAGGGTGCGGGATGAGGAGAGCGCTGAACGGGTCCCGGGGCGTTGCCCCGAGCTGACGAATTGCACGCCTTCAGCGTGCCGGGAAACGGAAGGCATGTGTTATGACCGCAAACAAGAGAGAAGAAACCGCGGATTACGCGGATTGCACGGATATACTTGTAATGCGCCAAGCGGGAATTAGCGCTACGGGTATTTGTTCACCTTACAGGTTGCTGAGTCCCATTCGCGTACCCTGCCGTTGCGGGTGACGATATTCGCGTGGGTCCCGCATCGCCCTCAACCGACCGAGCAATTCAGCACATATCGGGGGAACCCTGATTATGAGCCTAGACGGTCCTTGCCGATTGTTTGGCATGCGCCCTCCTGATATACACGCTCCAAGAGTGTGTATCTTTGTGGGGGACAACCAGTGAATACGAAAAGCGCAGACGCGGAACTCGGCAACATTCTGGACTGGGTCGAAAGGATGCGCAAGCGTGTATGCGAAATCGCACGCGAATGGGAAGGTCGCGAAGGCAATCTGATCATGATCCTCCACGCGATCCAAAACGAATTCGGCTATGTACCCCGCGGCGTCGCCAACGAATTGTCCAGGGAAATGGGCATCAGCATGGCGCGCATCTACGAGGTAATCACCTTCTACCACTATTTTCGCCTTACTCCGCCCGGCAACCATACGGTTCAGGTCTGCATGGGAACCGCTTGCTATCTCAAGGGGGCGGAACAACTGCGCGACGAGTTGGAACGGCAATTGAAATTGATGGAGGCATCCGGCGGTCGAAAAGACGAATTTCAAGTTGAGAACGTGCGATGTATAGGCTGCTGCGGCATGGCCCCGGCGGTGGTCGTGGACGGCGAGACCCATGGACGCCTCTGCCCGGACAAGGTGAAAGCTGTCGTAAAGCAGAAGCGAGGAAAATAAAATGGGCGACAAACGACTGACAACCCATGACCTGGAATCGTATTGGGCGGAAACGACGCCCACACGGCCTTGGATCCGGGTCAGCATGGACACCGGCGGCCTTGCGGCCGGTGCGCGCGAGGTGTATCAAGCTCTGCTTGACGAACAGGAGGAAGCGCGCGCCGACATCGATATCCAACAGACAGGCTCTATGGGGTTGTCCTACGCCGATCCCGTCGTCGTAACAGGGGACGCATCGGGCCGGACGGTCATGTTCGGTGCGATGGATCCCGAATCGGCGCGCGCATTGATTCGGGATCATATGCAAAACGGCTATCTACTTGAAGACCGAGTCATCGCCTCACGCAACCGAAGTGTTGAGCTCAACGGACAAGAACAGGTGGCGATACTTGTAAAGGATACCAGTGCCGGCGTGGATGAGGATCGCACCGCCTTCTTTCAGGAACTGATCCGTGAAGAGCTGGCTATCCACGAATTGGATAAACGGATTAAGGTGTATCGGGCAATGGACATGGGCCTCTATCAGCGCGGGGTCTGTGTACAGTTGCTGCCGGCGCGCGTGACCTATGCGGATGTTTCCGGTCCCGATATCCGGCGTATCATCGGCGAAAGTCTGCGCGAGGGCAAGGTGCTTGAAGACCTGTTGGCTGGTGGCGGGGATCTGCAGGAACGGATTGTCTTGCGTAATTGCGGCCAAACGGATCCGAACCGAATGGAATCGTATCTTCAAGCGGGCGGATATCGCGGCTTGAAACGCGCGCTATTGGAGATGACCCCGGAAGAAGTCATTGCAGACATGAAGACCAGCGGGTTGCGCGGTCGGGGCGGCGCCGGATTCCCAACCTGGCTGAAGTGGCAGTTGACGCGTGACCCGAAAGCCGACCGGAAGATCGTCATTTGCAACGCCGACGAAGGCGATCCCGGCGCATTTATGGACCGCAGCATATTGGAGGGCGACCCACACGCCGTGCTCGAAGGACTGATGATCTCGGCCTATGCCATCGGTGCGGACAAAGGGTTTTTCTATATCCGCGCCGAGTACCCGCTGGCGGTCGAACGGATCCAACGCGCGATCGACGAAACTCGCGCGGCAGGATTGCTGGGCCACAACATATTGGGCAGCGGTTTCTCGTTCGATGCCGAGGTCCGGCTTGGCGCCGGGGCGTTTGTGTGCGGTGAGGAAACAGCGCTCATCGCATCTATCGAAGGTCGCCGGGGCAGTCCGGACCCGCGACCGCCCTATCCCTCTGTCAAGGGGTTGTGGGGCTATCCGACCTCCATTAACAATGTCGAGACGCTGGCCGCCGTCTCAGTGATCCTGGATCGGGGCGGTGAATGGTATGCCGGTTTCGGCACGGACAAGTCGCGCGGCACTAAAGTGTTCGCGGTCACGGGAAAAGTGCGCAACCCCCAATTGGTTGAAGTGCCGATGGGGATTCCCATTCGCACCGTCATCGAAGATATTTGCGGCGGTGCGGATCGTGGCGCACGAATCAAAGCAGTCCAAACCGGCGGCCCGTCCGGTGGCGTCATACCCCGCACGAAGATGGACACGCCGGTCACCTACGAAAGCCTTCAGGAACTCGGCTCGATCATGGGGTCCGGCGGCATGTTGGTAATGGACGAGAGCGATTCCATGGTGGATGTCGCGAAGTTCTATCTCGGCTTCTGCGTGGACGAATCGTGCGGCAAATGTGCCCCCTGCCGTATCGGCGGATTTCAGATGTTGAAGCTCCTCGAAAAAATTCACGGCGGCAAGGGGAAGGCCGAGGACTTGGAAACCATCCGGGACATTTGTCATTCCATGCAGACCGCCTCGTTGTGCGGTCTCGGACAGACAGCGCCGAACCCGGTGCTTTCCACGTTGAAATACTTTGAAGAGGAATACCTCGACCTTGTCGCGTCCGACAAGAACGCGGTTGCGAAGTAAACACGGACGGGACGTTGAAGGCATCGAATTGAAAAGGATGAAGGCATGATCACACAAACAACGATGGTCGAAGCCAAGATCAACGGGATATCCGTCAAGGCGCCCGAAGGCTCCAGTATCCTCGCCGCAGCCCGTCAGGTCGGCGTACGGATTCCGACATTATGCAAACATCCCGACCTGTTGCCGACCGCCGCATGCGGCCTGTGTATCGTGAAGATCGCCGGGGACCACAAGATGCCGCGCGCCTGCACCATGACGCTACAGAACGGAATGGATATCACCACGCACGACGGGGAACTGACGCGGATCCGGCGCACCATTCTTGAACTGATCCTGTCCACCCATCCGAACGCCTGTCTGACATGCGGACGCAACGGGAACTGCGAGTTGCAAACCCTCGTGGGCGAATTCGGCGTGCGCAATGATCGTCTCGAAAAATATATCCGCGACGTCCCGCCGGACCACTCGAACGGATCGATCATCATTGACTTTGCCAAATGCATCAACTGCGCGCGCTGCGTCCAAGTATGTCAGGAAGTACAAAATGTGTGGGCCTTATCCATTCTCAATCGCGGCATCCAGATGCGCATGGCGCCGGCGGGCGACATTTCGCTGGCCGATTCGCCCTGCATCAAGTGCGGTCAATGCGCCGCCCATTGCCCAACCGGCGCGATTGTCGAGCATGACGAAATCGCCGCTGTCTGGGAAGCGCTCAGCGACCCGGACACGTTCTGTTCCGTACAAATCGCGCCAAGCGTACGCGTGGCGCTGGGTGAGGAATTCGGCTACCCGCCGGGCACGAACCTGACTCGACAGATCTACGCCACCATGCGCAGACTGGGATTTGATGCGGTGTTCGACACCAACTTCTCCGCCGACCTCACCATCATGGAAGAAGCCAGCGAATTCGTGGAACGCTTTGCGCACGGAAAGGGATCACTGCCCCTCATCACGTCCTGTTGCCCGGCTTGGACTGATTATATGGAGAAGAATCATCAGGACCTCATAAACAACTTTTCTACCGCCAAGAGCCCGCAACAAATGCTCGGCGTCGTCGCAAAAACCTATTTCTCAAAGAAGATGGGCATCGATCCGGCCAAACACTTCCAAGTTTCAATCATGCCGTGCACCGCCAAGAAATACGAACTGGAACGCACCGACGAAATGTTTGCATCCGGCTACCAGGACGTGGATATCACCCTGACAACCCGCGAACTGGCGCGCATGATCTACCAATCCGGACTCGTGTTCAACGAAATGCCCGAAGAGGACGCGGATTCCGTGCTGGGCGAATATAGCGGCGCCGGAACCATCTTCGGCACCACGGGCGGCGTAATGGAGGCGGCGCTGAGAACCGGCTACTATTTCGTGACGGGCGAAAATCTTCCCAAAGACGGCATTGAGATCATGCCCGTACGCGGATTGGAAGGCGTGAAAGAAGCCGAGATCGATATTCAAGGCTCTAAGATTCGCGTGGCCGTCGCGCACGGTATGGCCAATGTCGATAAAGTGCTCGACGATGTACGCGCGGCCCGTGAACGCGGCGAGGAACCGCCCTATCATTTTATCGAAGTCATGGCCTGCCCCGGCGGGTGTATCGGCGGCGGCGGACAGCCCTATGGGATCAGCAACGAGGTGCGACGCAAGCGCATGGAAGGGCTGTATAAAGACGATAAAGACCGCGCCCTTCGTTGCTCGCACGAGAACCCCTCGATCAAGCAGATCTACAAGGATTTTCTTGGCGAACCGCTCAGCGAAAAGGCCGAGCAATTGCTCCATACGCGGTACAAGCCCCGAAAGACCTATCGCCGGTAATCTGAGGGCGCCTCGGGAATGACCACCATCGACGCCGTCATCGTTCTTGCCTATCTCGCAGGCATTGCGAGTCTCAGCGTCGCCCTGTATCGGCGACGGCAGAACGCGGACATCTTCGTGGCTGGACGCGCCATGGGGTGGTTCCCCATCGGATTGTCCGTCATGATCACGCTATTCAGCGCCGTGAACTTTGTCGCCTTCCCCACCGAGGTCATGGAGCACGGGTTGTATGTACTCGTTTCCCTGCCGGTATTCGTGCTGGTGGCGATTCCCGTCACCCGGGTATTCATCCCCTTCTTTCACGGCATGCAGTTGACCAGCCTGTATGCGTATCTGGAATACCGGTTCGATCGCCGCACACGCTTGCTCGGCGCCGGACTCTTCATCTTCTGGCGTCTTTGCTGGATGGCTACGGCACTCTATGCTTCCGCGCGGATTTTGGGGACCGTTACCGGACTTCCGTATCAGGCACTGATTATCGGGACAGGCGGTGTGGCGGCGCTGTACACGGCTGCGGGCGGTATCCGGACCGTCATGTGGACGGACGTCATCCAATTCGCGCTGCTACTGACCGGAATCGGGGGCGCGTTATGGATCGCCATCATCACACACGACCACGGATGGGCCGGACTCTGGACCCAAGCGGGCACAAGCGGAAATATCCGCCCGTTTGCCCCGTTCGATCCGGAATTTCTTTCCTGGCGCCCCACCGTGCGGATCACGCTCTGGAGCGGATTGATCGGGACGTTCGTCGCCTTCTTGACCCGGTACGCCGCCGATCAAATGGTTGTGCAACGTTATTTTACCGCCAAGACCCAGCGCGCGGCCGTGCGCGGCTTCTGGTGGAACATCCTCGCAGCGCTAACCGCCTTGCTGCTGTTGACGTTCCTGGGCCTCGCCATTGCCGGAGCGGCGGGCGAAACGGATACCCCGTCCATGGCGCGGTTCGGCGCCTTCGTCCGGTCTTTGCCATTCGGGCTGACCGGCCTCATTGCGGCGGGTCTGCTTGCGGCGACCATGTCGAGCGTGGATTCCGGATTGAATTCCTGTTTGGCGGCCTGGATGACGGATTTTGAAAATCGTCCGACCCGTCGTGCCGCAACCGACTGGCGACAGGAACGTCGGTATCGTGTCCTCATCGCGTGTCTGACGATTGTTACCCTGGCGCTCGCCTTTCTGGTAGGACGGACGGGCGACCTGTTTGCCATTGTCAATCGCGTGATCAACGGGGTGGGTTCGCCGCTGCTGGCGTTGATGGTGCTGGGCATGTTCAGCCGCGGGTGCAATGCGCGCGGGGCATGGATCGGGGGCTGGATCGGAACCATTGCATCAATAGCGATCAGTTTCGGCTGGGACGGTCTGGCCCTGCATTATTACGCCGTTGTGAACGTGCTGATCACACTCGCAGCGTGCTGGATCGCCTCTGCGTCCACCGCTCGTCACGCCCCTGTCACGCCTATTCAGTTGTCTTGGACCTGGTACGCCCGTCGTGCAGAGGACCAACTCCATAGGGGGAAATAGACGGCCGATTGGGGCCATACCAAAGGTGTGGAGTTCCCCCGCACAAGGCGTTAAAGATCTTCCAGGCGTCCCGCGTCGCGAACCGCCCGCAATTTCTCCTTGTTTTCATGCCTGGCAATACTTTCGAACAAGGCTTGCACGTCGGGATTCGGCGCCTGCTCGGCAAGGGATTCGTAAACCGAAACGAGTACGTCATGGAATTGGATCGCCAGTTTCAATACGCCGGCTGTATCCAGATTTTCCAGTTTGTCCGACAAACTTTCGATATCCGGCGGCAGATCAAGATCCGGATCATACGCCAATTCCAGTTCCTTATGCACGGCGTCGTCCTCGTAGTGTTCGATCGCCGCCCCCAAGGCTCGTTCGTGTTGCGCTAGGTAATTCAACAGGATGCCTACACGTTCCCGGTCGTGCCCCTCAGCAAGCCGTTCATATTCCTCCGCCAGCTTGCTATGAAACGCGCGGGTCCAGTCGAAAATATCTTTGATCTTACGTATGCGCATGGCGACTCTCCCAGTGGTTCATTGTATCGGCCTCTGGAATTATAATCTCCGTTCTGACACAAAAAGTCAAACCCAGGCGTGCAACGCAGGCGCAATCGAGCGTGACACGGATATCAGGTTCGACGCACGCGAAGGGATGACGATGCCGTCCCGAATAGGGCGTCTTCAAGCAAGGGGCCGACGGCGTCGGCCATTTCGCCGGCTGTTGCGACGGACATCGCCAAAGGAGCCGTTGATGCGCATGCGCTGTTTGGGCCGCCGCGAACCGCCGCCACCGCCGCGACGCCCCTTCGGCTCGGGCCGCGCATCGGCGCCGCGCGCATCGCGCGCGGTGTCGGAATGATATTCGTGCGCTGCGTCGACCGGAATGTTTTTACAGATGGTGCGCTCAATGTCCCGCAACATATCCCGTTCACGGGCCGCACAGAAGGATACGGCGTCACCTCCCAGGCCGGCACGCGCCGTTCGGCCGATGCGATGTACGTACGTCTCGGGTTCCTCGCACAGGTCGTAATTTACAACGTGCGTAATGCCGTCCACATCCAACCCTCGCGCAGCGATATCGGTGGCGACCAACGCACGCACTTTACCGGTTCTAAACCCGTTCAAGGCCGACGTACGATTTGTCTGGGACTTGTTGCCATGGATCGCCGAAGCGGAAATACGCGCGGCGACCAGTTTCTTGACCACCTTGTCCGCACCATGTTTTGTGCGCGTAAAAACCAACACCTTGTCCATGTTCTGTCCGGCAATCAAATCGACGAGCAAGGCGTCTTTATTCTCTCTATCGACGAACATCAGCTTCTGTGCAATGCGCTCTACGGTCGGCTGGCCGGGATCTATCGTGATCTGTACCGGGTCCCGCAGCAACTCCTTGGCAAGACCGGCAATGACCGGGGGCATGGTGGCCGAGAAGAACAGCGAATGACGTTGTTTCGGCAGCCTGGAAACAACCTTACGCACGGCCGGAATGAATCCCATATCGAGCATACGATCGGCTTCGTCGAGAACGAAGAGTTCAACCTGATCCAGCTTGATGAAGCCCTGTTCCATGAGGTCAAGCAAGCGGCCCGGCGTGGCCGTAACCACATCACAACCGCGCTGCAGCGCACGCACCTGCGGCTGCTGGCCGACGCCGCCGAAGATCACGGTGTGCGACACGCGGACATGTCGACCGTAGGTCTTGATACTGTTATCGATCTGGGCGGCCAGTTCGCGTGTGGGGGTAAGAATGAGCGCGCGCGGTTTGCCGGGTCCGGACTTCTTCGGGTTCTGCGTTAACGCTTGAAGCAGTGGCAGGGTGAAAGCGGCAGTCTTGCCGGTCCCGGTCTGCGCACAGCCCAACAAGTCACGACCCTGCACCAATTGCGGGATGGCCTGTTTCTGAATCGGCGTGGGCGTAGTGTAACCCTCTTCGGTTACGGCCCGTTGAATCGGCTCAATGAGAGCCGAGAACACGTTGTCTTGTGTCATGGTCTTTTCTTTCTTCTACAGTCGTCCGGATATTGTCAAAACTCTCTGCCTGCCGGACGTGTAGGGAAAGAAACGGCTGCACGCTTTGCAGCCCTGATCTGCTGGATGCAAATCAATTGATGATGCGTATATACGGCATTCCCCTAAACCTGTCAAGGTGTCTTGAAAGTTTCTGCTCCAATCAGTGCCCCTACTCTTTTCGGCCTCGCCGGGCGGCGGTCCAGTCATCAAGCACGTCGCCCTGTTTCTTCAGCGTCAGGCGACTGTGCAGGCTGATCGCACCGCAGATCAGCGCGCCGATGCCCAGCAGCAGGCCGGTCCAGCGATTGTATGCGTAAAACTCACGCGGCCTCATATCGTACCAGGCCTCCGGGAATTCCGGATACTGCTCCAACCAACGTTCCTGGGGAACCCAACCATCAATGCCGTGCCATACGGCGAGGCCCAGCAGGATGAGGGCGAGAATACCGTAGAACTTCGGAGCATCTGATCGATAAGAAAGTTTCATGACCGATATTGTCCGTCTCAAACCTGAAACTGCAGATCGTACAGGTAGCGGTACAGTCCGCTTTGCTTCAACAACTCGTCGTGCGTACCGGTTTCGGCGATACGTCCTTTATCCAGCACAATGATGCGGTCGGCGTGTTGAATAGTGGAAAGCCGGTGCGCAATGGCAAAGACCGTGCGGTTCGCCATCAATTCGTCCAACGCCGCCTGCACCAATCGTTCCGATTCCGTGTCGAGCGCGCTGGTCGCCTCGTCAAGGATCATGATCGGCGGATTGCGGAGAATGGCCCGCGCAATGGCCACACGCTGACATTGCCCGCCCGAGAGCCGCACCCCGCGATCGCCGGCGACGGTGTCATACCCTTCCGGCAAGGCACAAATGAAGTCGTGCGCATGCGCGCGCTTAGCCGCGTTTTCGATGGCCGCCTGATCCGCATCCGCCCGCCCGTAAGCGATGTTGTTCCCTATGGTGTCGTTGAACAGAAAGGTGTCCTGCGTAACCAACCCGATTTTTCTCCGCAAGGATTCAAGTGTGTAGTCGCGAATATCCCGTCCATTGACTTTGATACAGCCGCTGACTGGATCAAAGAAACGCGGCAACAAGCTGACCAGCGTCGTCTTGCCCGATCCGGAACTGCCGACAAACGCGACACATTCGCCGGCGCGCACGGTAAAGGAAATGTCCTGCAAAACGGGTTCCAGATCATAGGCGAAGCCAACCCCTGCGAACTCCACCCGCTCCACGGGATCTTCCAACGGCGCCGCATTCGGCCGATTCTGGATGGTGGTTTGCTCGTCGAGCACCTCGAAAATACGGTCGGCGGCGGCCGAGCTCTGTTGAATGGTCAAATGCACGCGACTAAGCTTCTTGGCCGGTTCATACAGCGCCACGAGGGCCAGGCCGAAGGTGAAGAACGTCTCCATGGCCATAGCGGTGAGGTGCGCATATATGAGGATCAAGGAAATGCCGATAATGGAAATCTCCACGATGATCGGTTCAATCGCCGCCTTCGCCTTGGCCACTTTCATCAACCGGTTGAACACGTTACGGCACTGTTCCGCAAACCGTTTCCGTTCATAGGGTTCCATGCCGAAGGCCTTGACCACCCGCACGCCCGTAATGCTTTCCTGGAGGATCGACACGATATCCGCAAGTTTGGATTGCGCTTCCCGGGCATTTCGTCGAACCCGCCGCCCGAATGCCGCGACGGGCACGATGCAGATCGGGAACACAACCAGGCTCAGAAAGGCCAGCACCGGGTCCAACCAGACCAGGACCCCGAGCAGAAACAGCAACACGAACGGTTGTCGCACCAGATCGCCCAATACCGTAGACACGGCGCGTTCGACCATCATCGTGTCGTTCGCGGTTCGCGAGATCAGTTCGCCGACCTTATGGCGGGTATAATAATAGACCGACAATTCCTGCAGGCGATCAAACACGGCAATACGCAAGTCATGCACGACCCGTAACCCGACCCATTGAATGAAATACATACTCAAGTAGTAGCCCGCCCCGCGAATCAAGCCGAGGATGGGGAGAACAATAGCCACGCCGACAATCGCGCTCCATCCCATCTTCTCGGGATCGAACAGCTCCGCCAACGTGTTCTTGACCGCAGGCAGGATTCCGGCGGTCGATCCGGCAAAGACGATGCCGAACAGGGTGCCGATGATGAGGCGCCCCATATAGGGCCGCGCGTAGCGGATGAGCCGTCCGTAGGTGGCCCATTCCTTCTTGCCCAGCTTGCGTCTGGACTTCTTTTCGCTCATTGCCCCTTCGATTCCAGGTAACGCTCGGCCTCAAGCGCAGCCATGCAACCGGTACCGGCGGCGGTAATGGCCTGTCGATAGACCGAGTCCTGAACATCCCCCGCAGCAAAGACGCCTTCCACATTGGTTCTGGTATTGTTCGCCTGGATGTAGCCCACCTCGTCCATGTCGAGCTTGCCCTGGAACGGTTTCGTGTTCGGTTCGTGACCGATAGCCATGAAGAGGCCTTTGATCTCGATTTCGGACTGTTCACCGGTCTTCACGTTCTTGAGTTTCAGGCCGGTCACTTCGTTTTTCTCCACGTCCAAGACCTCTTCCACGACCGTATCCCAACGGATGTTGATCTTATCGTTGTTCAATACCCGGTCGGCCATGATCTTCGACGCGCGCAATTCGTCGCGCCGATGGATGAGGGTAATATCCGAGGTAAAACGCGTCAGGAACAACGCCTCTTCCATGGCGCTATCGCCCCCGCCCACCACGGCGATGGGCATGTTGCGATAGAATGCGCCGTCACACGTCGCACAGGAGGTCACCCCGCGCCCGATAAGTTTCTGTTCCGATTCCAGTCCCAGATACTTGGCGCGTGCGCCGGTGGAGATAATCACCGTGGCGGCCTCGACGGTATCCCCGCCGTCGAGATGGATCTTGTGCGCGCCGGGTTCGAAATCGACGGATTCGACCAGCCCGGCTTTATAGCGTGCGCCGAACCGTTCCGCCTGGCGACGCATGATGTCCATCAGATCGGGGCCCATGATGCCCTCCACAAAACCGGGATAGTTCTCCACTTCGGTCGTGGTGGTCAATTGGCCTCCCGGCTCCAGGCCTTCGATTACCAGCGGTTCAAGATTGGCTCGCGCGGTGTACAGCGCCGCCGTCAATCCGGCCGGGCCGGTACCCAGAATAATCACTCGTTCCATCGTCTCTCCTTCCCTGCATCCTAGCGGCGGGGGTCACCGTGATTTAGATTCCGATCCCGTTTTGGTGGAGCCGTGCTTGTCGGCCGCCCGCTTGATCATGTAATAGCCCACGGCCAGGGTAACCACGAGCAGCGCGATCCCGACCAGGGTCATCGGATCGTATTCGTCGGGTTCCAGCACGATTACCTTACGCGCAACAGCGATCATCGCCACCAGCAGGACCACCTCCACATGGACCACGCGTTCGTTGAAATAGACCTTGATCGTATCGAGCAACTCAATACCGATGAGCACGAGCATGAATACCCCGAACAAATCCAGCAATTTATCCAGATCCAAAACAAACCACGGCGGCTCTATTACAGCCAGCAAGACTTGTCGTCCCAATTCGATCGTCGCCAACAGCAGAACCACGGCCATGAGAATGATCAGTCCCATGACAATCAGGCGTTCGGAGTTCTTTGCGGCGCGCTGAATAAAGGAGGCCGGCCGGCTATGGCTCCCATCCGGGCGCGTGACCAGGTGGTCTTTCTCTGTTCCGGTTTCGTTTCCCATGCAGGGCACGCTACCCGAAGCCCTGCGAAACGTCAACGGGCGCGTTGACGGGAGCTGTTCGTGTAGCTTATGCTTCGCTCGTACCGCAGAATCGCACGTCCGCATAAAATCGAGGTTCTATTCATGGCCGAACAAGACATGTTACGCGAAATCTTCCGCATGCAAAAAGAGCTGAACGCGCGGATCGGCGTCCGGCCGGACACGATGTCCGAAGAAGAGCAGCAGAC
The DNA here is from genome assembly GCA_007136425.1 of Kiritimatiellia bacterium. GTDB lineage: Bacteria > Verrucomicrobiota > Kiritimatiellia > SLAD01 > SLAD01 > SKZA01. The sequence goes on along the minus strand of SLGY01000009.1, from coordinate 24,947 downwards.
GTGGACGCTGAACTATTGCCGCGCCCTTTCCCAGGAACTTGCCGAGCTGACCGACAGCGTGCCCTGGAAATGGTGGGCCAAATACCAGCATTTTGACAAACAGAACGCGCGGGTGGAAGTTGTGGATATGATCCACTTCGTCGTATCGCTGGCACAAGTTCTCGGGCTGAGCGCCGACGACGTGTACACCTTGTATTTGAAAAAAAACGAGGTTAACTTCCAACGTCAGGATTCCGGGTACGACACGAAAGACGAGGGCGACAACAAAAACGTGACGGTGTAGAAGAGAGTGTTCAGTGTTCAGTGTGCAGTAGTCAGGGTAGAAGGAGATTGGTCATGAGATGGAATGATCGGCTTTACCTGTCCATAGCCGCGCTGATGTGGTGCGGCGCGTTGGTCGCCGACGCCCAACAGCAAGCACAATGGCCGCCGCCGGCGGTGCACGAAGTATATCAGCAAGAACAAGAGGAGATGAATGACGCCGAGGGCGACGAGGAAACGCCCCGGATTCCCAATCGTTTCCTGACCCGTGCGCGCGGCTATGAACGCGCCCTTGAGTTGCAGCAGGCAACGGACGCTGACATCTTTCTCTACATCAAGCACAACTCTCCGTCCGGTGCGCGCGGTTTATGTAACTGGTGGGAAAACCGGGGTCTGCGGGCGGGCAATATCCAGCGGTTACTCCGCGACTACATCAAGGTCGAACTGCGCCTCCCGTCGGACGCGGAAACACGCGAAATCGCCGAACAATTCCGGCTCTGGGAAGGGCCAACCGTCGTTCTTATTCATCCGGGCGGGCGTCGGCGCTCGATCAGCGTGTTCGACTGGCCTGGCGGGCGCCCCGAACTGAAGTCGCCCGCAGCGCTGGAAGAATTGATCATAGAAAACAGCAGCGCGCGTTATCGCGAGGAAGACGACTAGCCGTTTCCCCTGCCGCACCGGCATACGACGCACCGACCCCTCAAGCCGCATTTCCGGGATTAGTACCATATGGAAAATGAACCATCGAAAGCATGGCATGCCCTTCCCGTCGAGCAAACCCTGGACGCATTCCATACGGACGCGGAACGAGGAATCTCCGATGAGGAAGCGCGCACGCGCCTTGAGCAATACGGCCCGAACAAGTTGCCCGAGAAAAAGAAACGCGGACCGCTCCTTCGTTTCCTGGTCCAGTTTCACAATGTGCTGATCTACCTCCTCCTCGCGGCCTCCGTCATAGCCGCCGCGCTCGGCGAATGGATCGAGGCCGGCGTCATCGTTGCGGTGGTGCTGATCAACGTGACGGTGAGCTTCATACAGGAAGGCCGGGCCGAACGCGCACTGGAAGGCATCCGCAAGATGCTCTCCCTGGACGCCAACATCATCCGCAACGGGAAACGGGCACGCGTCAACGCCGAGGAACTCGTTCCGGGCGACCTCGTCCGATTGCGGTCCGGCGACAAGGTACCCGCCGATCTGCGCCTGCTCACCGTCAAAAGCCTGCGGGCGGAAGAGTCCGCCTTGACCGGCGAATCGGAAGAAGTCGAGAAGGCGGTCGACCCCGTTAAAGAAGATGCGGTATTGGGCGACCGCACCAACATGGCCTTTTCCGGCACCACCATCACGTATGGCGAAGCCGTCGGAGTCGTAATCGCAACCGGCACGCACACCGAACTCGGCAAGATCAATCAGATGATCAGCGAAGTGGCCGAACGCAAGACGCCGTTGCTCGTGAAGATCGATCGTTTCGGCAAATTGCTATCCGTCATTATCGTTGTTGTCGCCACCCTCTTCTTTGCCTACGGCCTGCTGGTGCAGCAATTTGAACTCCAGGAAATGTTCCTTGCGGCGATCAGTATCGTCGTAGCCTTCATACCGGAGGGGCTCCCCGCCATCCTGACAATTACGCTCGCATTGGGCGTACAGCGCATGGCAAGACGGAACGCCATCATCCGGCGACTGCCATCGGTCGAAACGCTCGGTTCCGTCAGCGTTATCTGTTCCGACAAGACCGGGACCCTCACGCGCAATGAAATGACCGCCCGTTCCGTCGTCACCGCCGACGCCGTCTACGAGGCGGAAGGCGCCGGCTATCGGCCCGAAGGACGCATCACGCGTGAAGGCAAGGAAGTCGAACCGGACAGCGAGCCCGTTCTGCGTGAATTGCTGCACGGTATTCGCGCCTGCAACGACGCGCATATCTCCGAAAACGATGACGGCGAATGGAAGGTGGACGGCACACCGACGGAAGGCGCCCTCATGACGCTCGCCTACAAGGCGGGCCTGCGCGACGTCGAGATGAAGCGCATTGATCATATTCCGTTCGAGTCGGAACACAAATACAAGGCCACCTTGGACGAGCAAGACGGCGAACGGGTGACGTACCTGGTCGGCGCACCCGAGCGTGTGCTCGAACGATGTGATCGCATGTTGATGCGCGATGGCGATGCAGCTATGGATCGCGATTTTTGGACGGCACAAATGGAGGAAACCGGGGGACGCGGCGAGCGGGTCATCGCCTGCGCCTATCGCCGGGAAGAGGAAGGGCGAGATCATATCGAGCACGAAGAGGTGGAGAAGGGGTTCACGTTTCTGGGGATCGCCGGACTCATCGATCCGCCGCGCGAAGAGGTCCTGGCAGCCATCGAGGAATGCAAGGAGGCCGGCATACGCGTCATCATGATCACCGGCGACCACGCCGTCACCGCCCAGGCCATCGCCAAACAGCTGGGGATCAAGGCCGATGAAGAGCCCGTCACTGGCGCACAATTGGAACGCATGAGCGACGATGAGGTCGTTGAGGCAGTGAAGACGCATAATGTCTTTGCGCGGACGAACCCTGAACACAAGCTCCGCCTGGTCAAGGCGCTTCAGGCGCAGGGCATGCTTTCCGCCATGACGGGCGACGGCGTCAACGATGCGCCGGCCTTGAAGAACGCCGACATCGGCATTGCCATGGGCATCAAAGGCACGGAAGTCACCAAGGAATCCGCCGAGATGGTATTGGCGGACGACAACTTCGCGTCCATCGTGCATGCCGTTGAAGAAGGCCGCACGATTTACGATAACATCAAAAAGACCATTCTCTTTCTGTTGCCGGCCAACGGGGCGGAGGCCGGCGTCATCATGGTGGCCGTTTTGCTCGGCATTACGTTGCCGATCAGTCCGGTGCAAATCTTATGGGTTAATATGGTATCGGCCGTCACCCTCGCTCTCGCTCTCACAGTCGAACCCATGGAGCAATTGGTCATGAAACGGCCACCCCGGAAACCGGATGCTCCGATTCTGGCGCGTTCGTTTTTCATGCGTATCGGGTTCATTTCCCTGTTGAGCGGCGGGTTCACCTTCGCCGCCTTTCTTCTCAATTACAGCGCGGGCATGGGCGATGCGGCCCTGGCACAGGCGCGCACCATTGCGGTGAACATGCTGATTATCGCGCACGTCTTCTATCTCTTTACGTGCCGCAAGCTGTATGAAACCAGTATCAGCCGCACCATCATCGACAACCGCATGGCGTTCGTGCTGGTGGGCGTCCTGGCCGCGCTGCAAATGGCGTTCACCTATGTTCCGTTCATGAACACACTCTTCGGCACCGCACCGATTCCGCCGCATATCTGGCTATGGTTGATCGGCGGCGGCGTGATCGTATTCTTCGTGGCCGAAATTGAAAAACGGTTGACGCGCCATATCCTGGCGGGGGCGGAATAATACCAGCATCCAAACTTATTAGTATAAGCCGTCTTCCACCTATCCGTTTGAACGTTGGAACCTATAACCCAAGACCGATAACCGTCTCTTCACGGTCCCAGCGGGACGGAGACCCGGACACGGAAGTTCCGGAAATCGATTGCGTCGTCGTCCACGCTGCGCATGGTGTGCGTGCCGGGGTCGGGAAGAATCTGGCCCGGCGGGTCGGTTTCGATCCAGTCCGTTGCTTCCAGGAGATTCGTGCTTCCGTCCAGACGATAGACGCGCGTTTCCTTGCTCGACCAAGTGATCTCCTTCCGGTCGGGCACCGTAAGATGATCAATCGCCGTGATCTCAAGGAAATCGTTCGTGCTATGCGGATCAAGGCCCGCGATATACGCCTCCAACAGGGTGTTCACGTTGTTCGAGGCCATGGCCGAGGCGTTGGCATTGGTCGGCCCGCCGAAGAAGACAATCTCCCACGCGTCCGGAATGCCGTCGCCGTCCGTATCCAGTCCGGGTTCCATTGTGTCGGCCTGCACCAGCCCGTCTGGTTCGGCGGTGTTCAGATTGATCCATCCGACGTTGGCGCCATAGGCGTAGCCACTTAACTCGCCGTTGAGCAGGTTGACCCGCGGATCGCCAAGATCCTCGAACTGCACCCAACCGATGTTTGCGCCGTAGGCGAAGCCGCGCAGGCGACCGTCGCCCTCATGGTTCACGCCGTAGTCGGTGGCCGAATTGTTCTGATACTGGACTCCGTCGGCGGGCGATCCGTCGCCGAGATGGATCCAACCGACGTTGGCGGCGTAGATATAGCCGGAGCACACGAACTGACCGATCACGACGCCGTTCGCGCCGTCGGCCCGCCAGTCCTGCCAACCGATGTTCGCGCCCCACGCATAGCGGTTCGTGGCGTTGATGGTGCTCGTGGCGAACGAGGAGAGAGGGAGGAGGGTCGAGGCGAGCACGAGGCAGGCCATTATGGGTATCAGTGACTTATTCATTGCTCATTGTTCCATGCTTCACCAGAGAGTCTATTCTTCCTCCTCACCACTCGAAATTCGCCCACGGATTAACGGCGGTAAAACCACTGCCGGGCGCCGTGATGATCTCCGCCTCGTGGTTGCCGGCAACGATGGTGTAATTGGCGGCCGTGTTGGCGCTGGCGCTATTCTTGATCACCAGGTTGTTAATGCCTTGAATAGCAAAGCCATCCTCGTTTCCCGTAGCGTGATTGGCCTCGATACGGTTGGACTGTTCGTCGGCGAGGAAGCCCGCCAGCTGATTGGCAGAGGCCGTGTTGCGAGCGACATGGCTATTATGCGTCACCGAAATGCCGTTCCCCTGATTGGACTTGACGGTGGAATCCAGCAGGGTGCTGTCCGAACCGGCGGTAATGCCGTCACCGTTGTTCCCCGTGCCCGCGTCTGGGTCCCCTGGGGTGCCGTTGTTGTTGGCCGTGCAGCCGATGATCGTGCTGGCTGACCCCACGTCGATGCCGTGGAGCTGGTTGCCGTTGGCCGTGCAGTGGGTGATGGTGCTATCCTGGCCCGCGTCGATGCCGGTGACCAGATTATCGATCGCCGTAGAGCCGCGGATCGTGTTGCCCCCGCCGACGAGATGTATCCCATTCAATTCATTACCGTTGAACACGGAATCGACGACCGTCTTGCCCGCGGTCCCCAACAACCCGTTCATCACGTTCAGGGAGGCGTCGCAACTGTCAATCAGCGTCGAATAGGCCGCCTTGATGCCATTGCTCATGTTTCCCATGGCGAACGAATGCCGGATAATGCCCGATTCTTCCAACTCAAAGCCGTTGCCCCCGTTGCTCGAAGCCGTCGAATCGCCGATTGTGCTGCTTGGCGCGGCGATAATGCCGTTTCCATTGTTGTCCTGCGCCGTACAGGCCTGGATGCTTGCGTTGAAGAGCGCGGCGATCCCGTCGTCGGCGTTGCCCTGTGCCGTGCTTTCGCTGATGGTGCAGGATGTCCCCAGCTGAAAGCCCGAGCCCGAGGCGCCGTTGCCGTTGCCGCGCGCCACGCTGCGGATCACCAGTCCGTCATCACCGATATCGAATCCGTGCCCGCCGTTTTCGATCGCCGCGCAATCCCGCACCACGGCGCTGTGGCCGAGCTGCATGCCGTTGGTGCCGTTACGCATCGTCGTGATCCGTTCCACGGTCACCCCAACGGCATCCATCGCCTGGATCCCCTGGGCTCCCCAATTGCGCACCGTGCCGTTGCGGATAACGATGTTCGTGTGTGCGCCATCCACGAAGATCCCGGCGCCCGTACCGTCGACCAGCTCGAAGCCCATCAGATCCAGCGTCACGTTGCTGGCCTCAATCGTGATGCCGGCGTTGGTGGTTACGAGGTTGCCCGTGAAATAATACGAGCCCTCCGCACTGATCGTGTGGGGTAGGTTCGTGATCGCCATACGCGGTTCCACCTGGTCGAGGGTCTTCATCGTCGGAGCAGGAGGGACAGACGGATCAAGCGGCCCCTGCGCGGGGGAAGGAGTAAGGAGTAGCAAGTATGCCGTAAGCAGAGAGAATAATGTGATTGTGCGGTTCATGGTCATGCTCCTGGTTGGGGTTGCAGATGACTCGGACGGAAAGTGGCGATTCGCGGGGCGAGCGGGATGCATGGTGTTCTTGCATACCGGTGTTCTTCCGAATCCGGCAAAGTCGGTCTTGGACAGCAAAAAAGATTCCCTTATGCTCATCTAGGTGACCCCCTTTGGCCACTATAATGCATAACCTGATACGCCGGCGGAAAGCAAGCAGAATCGCACAAAGACACTCTTGACGTAGACGTACTGTACGGCTATGTTAATACGTCATGAATTCCAAGCTCACTTTACGCCTTGATCACGACTCGATCAATCGCGCCAAATATGCGGCTAAAAGACGTGGAAAGTCCGTTTCACAGATGGTCTCTGAGTTTTTCGACTCACTTGAAAGCCGTGGGCCAAGAAGGCCTGTTTATCCCCCCGTCACATCATCTTTATTGGGCCTGCTCAAAGGAAAGTCCATATCAAGGGAGGATTACCGGCGTCATCTTCGGGATAAACACCTGTGAAGGTGCTACTCGATACGAACATTGTCTTGGATGTGCTTTTGGACCGAAAACCTTACTCCCGTGATTCTGCTGAAGTGTTTCGTTTGATTGAGCAGGGAGAGGCGGAGGGCATGCTTTGCGCAACAACGATAACAACCCTTGACTATCTCCTTTCGCAGAATATGAGCCGCAGCGAGGCTCGCAGTGTTCTTTCGCAGCTCCTGAAACTGTTTGAAGTTGCGTCGGTTAATCGGGCGGTGATTGAAGAAGCGCTTAACAGTCGAATGGACGACTTTGAGGATGCGGTATTAGATCATGCAGCGCAAAATAGTGGCGCCGATATGATTGTTACACGAAATATAAAGGATTTCACTCGATGTGAATCGAAATTCATGGACCCGAAGCAGTTTCTGGTATTGATCAACAAGGAGGCGGAAGAATGACAGGATATAGAGGTTGGATTGCTCTCTTATCTATATACTTCGCCTGTATTTTTACGCTTACGGCACAGGATATTCATTTCTATCGCATCACATCGCATCCTCCCTCGTCTGAGGCTGCTGAGATCATGGAGTTCAGATTAGACGGAATGTTGGTTTGGTCGAATCCAGTACAGGGTGTAGCTGGAGCTATTCAGGTTGCCACGACATTGGCTGATGGCGGTGACTGGGGCTACCTACTTGAATTCACCGAGGCAGAAGAGATTATGTCCCGGCATGTTGTCGGGAACCCAATTATCCCCGAGGGTATGCTCCTAATTCCCGGCGGGACAAATAGCGGGACGAACCCTTTGGCCAGTGGGGAGTCTCACTCCAGTGCTTACCCGAGTACGTATAACTTAACAGCAGACTCGTTCTACATGGATCGCTATCCGGTGACAAAAGCGTTGTGGACCGAGGTCTATATGTGGGCAATAAACAATGGATACAGCTTTACCAACACCGGTTCCGGTAAGGCAATGAACCATCCTGTGCATAAGGTAAGCTGGTATGATGCCTTGAAGTGGTGCAATGCGCGAAGCGAGATGGAGGGGCGTCCTCCAGTCTATACCGTCAACGGGGCGGTATATCGGACAGGCCAGCAGAGTGACGTCATTCAGACCTCTGCCGCTGGCTATCGGTTACCGACAGGGGTAGAATGGGAATACGCAGCGCGAGGCGGTCAGACCAGTCAACGTTTCCCGTGGGGGGATACGATTGATCACAATACCGCAAATTTCCGGGCGAACGGAAACGCCCATTCCTACGACACCAGTCCGTACGCGACGGATACGCATCACCCAGCATACAATGACGGGATAGAGCCTTACACTTCACCTGTTGGCGCCTTTCCGGCCAACAGATACGGTTTATATGACATGAGCGGAAATGTTTGGGAGTGGATCTTTGATACATCGGGAACCGCCCGCCCGCATCGTGGGGGTAGCTGGATGAGCTCGGCGAATGCATGTCGGATTCCGATCCGTGGTTTCTCGGCGCCCCACATCGCCAACAACACAACTGGTTTCCGGGCTGTGCTGTCCCCGGAATAGCAACTAGCCGTAAACGTGAAGAGAGGGTGGCTACTGATCGCGAATCAGGCGCAGAAAGATCAGCCCCTCATTCGGCGGATCGGTTTCCACGCGGTATTCTCCCCCACCCTCATCCGTCACCGTGGCGGCCAGCGGGATCCATGTGACCAGGTCGGTCGAATACTCCACTGCAATATCGGCGGCAACGCCACCATAAGATACGGTCATTTCAATGGCGTCTCCCGTGAGACGCTCCACCGACTGTAACGTGGCCACGTCCGGATCGAGCTGGGCCGCGTAATCCAGTTTTACGTTCTCGCCATTCGCCACCGTGACTTGTTGCGTTTCCGTGAGGTATCCCGATGCGCTGAAGATCACTTCATACGTCCCATCGCCCGGCAACGGGATCGCGTACGCGCCGTGCGTCGAGCTTTCCGCATAATAACTGACGCCCTCGACCTCCACACGGACGCCGCCCAACCCTTCGCCGATCGAATAAAAACCGTTGGTATCCGCGTCCACATGGGTTACGCCAACGAGAAACGGGTGGTTCGCTCCGGACTCGCGACCGAACACCTGTGTTTTTAACATGGGACCAACCGTATCCCCGTTGTCGCTGTTACTGCCTTCAAGGACGCCCACGCCAACCTCGCGATAAGACGCGCTGTGAATGGCTTCGCGATGGCCCGGCGGGTCCTGCATGCCGTGCCATGTGCCCGAACCCCAATCGATATTGAAAGCTGCATGCCCGTGCCAAACGGATAGCGCGTATGCATATACGTTCTCCGCAAAATGGGTCCAGTTATAGGACTGCCGGGTTGCGCGCATCGACGCGCTGTCGCCCGGCTGATTCGGCGGAGGAGGGTTGTCCGAGCTGGTATGCCCCTGGAACACATTATCGAACATATCCTGGTTGTGCAGGCGCGCGGCCGTCGTCAATTTCGCGTTGATCGCCAAGGGGGGCAAATGCTGTTCGAGTGTAGCGAACTGCGCCTCCATTTCGTCCAGATCCACGTCAAAGAAATCAATCGCGCCCGTGACGTATGGATCATCGTCATCCCGTAACCGAGCGGCCTCTTCCATGGCGTCCGCCCGCGCCCGGTTGATGAATTCGACGGACAGGATTTCTTCCGGCGAAGGGTCCCCGAAGCCGGTGTAGGCGCGTGGAACGAATTCCGTTCCGACTTGAATATCGTCGATAATCCAGCCGACGGTGGTGTTGGTCCCAACCAAGACTGAACCCGCCGACAGGGCATAGTGAAAGCGAAGGAGCAATTCCTGTCCGGCGTAGGAACCCAAATCAACGGACACCAGCTCGAACGCCTCCTGACCGCCCGAACCCGTCCCGGCGCGCGACCACAAGGTCGTCCAAGAAGCACCCGCGTCCGTGGAGATCTCGAATCGCGCTGTCTGGTTGGACGAGGCTGAACGCAACCGGCTCTCGAAGAAGACGTAGGTATTCGTCTCCGGCGCAATCGGGGTGTTTAATGTGATATGATGTGGTTCCAGATCGGGCGACGGCGGATGCGCCAGATGAAAGGCGTTTGTCCCTTCCGCGACGATCTCCGATTGAACAACAGAATAGACAGGGTCGGGCGGCTGCACGGTTACGCCCGACAAATCCTCCGCTCGTTCGCGTAATGTATCGACGGCGGATAACAGGGCAATATCGTCGTACGGCGCCAGCCATTGCCTGGCGACAAGGGGTGCTTCATCATCCGCTAATTCCGCTTGCGGTATCGGATCGGCGCGATCCCACCGTGGCGGATTCGCCGGCGGCGCCTCCGGCTGTGCCCACAGGTCAACGGCAGACAACAGAAGCGTAATCGCCACAACCCGACCCAGCATGATACAGCGCGGGCCCGACCTCCTTGGAGCCAACTTGAACATGGTTCATGGGTAACATACCTTTCCGTTCCGTGCAACCGACCCCGTTCCCGAAATGCTACAGCTTCTGTCAAAGCATGGAGAGCGCGTCTACATCCACGGCATAGCGCACTTTGCGGGGCCATTTGAATTCGGCCAGCTCGGTGCGTAACGGTTCCATAACCTGCTTTGTATGGCGGGCGCGGAACATGATCTGATAGCGGAACTCGCCCTTGGCGCGCGCCAGCGGTGCGGGATTCGGACCGGCGAAAATGACGCGGGAATCCAAACGCGGCTTCACGCGTTCCACGAGTCTATTGCCGGTTGCCTGTAATTCCGATTCCCGGGGTCCACGCAAAGTAATGCAGACCAAGTGCGAGAAAGGGGGATAAAAGAGTTCGCGCCGAAATTCGATTTCCTGATCGAAGAAACCGTCATAATCCAGGCGACGCGCGGCCTGAATGGCGGGATGAAACGGCGTAAAGGTCTGGACGATCACCTCTCCGGCAACATCCCCCCGCCCCGCCCGGCCGGCGACCTGGGTCAACAGTTGAAAGGTCCGTTCGCCCGCGCGAAAATCGGGCATGTGCAGCGCAATGTCCGCATTGATCACACCCACCAGCGTCACATTCGGGAAATCCAAGCCTTTAGCAATCATCTGCGTGCCAAGCAGGATATCGACTTCGCCCGCGCGAAACGCGCCCAGAATCCGACCATACGCGTCCTTCCTCGTCGTGGTATCCGCGTCCATGCGCTCGACGTTGGCCCGGGGAAAGAGTTTCCGAACCGTCTCCTCCACCCGTTGCGTGCCGAGCCCGCCATACCGGAAGGCCGGATCGCGACAAGTCGACTCGGGACATTGTGCCGGCACAGGCCGTACCGCCCCGCAGATATGGCAACGCAATTCGTGCGCCGCCTTGTGATAGGTCATGGCCACGCTGCATTCCGTACATTCGGCGACATACCCGCATTTCGGACAGACAAGCGAGGTGGCGAAGCCGCGCCGGTTGAGAAACAGTATCGTCTGTTCCTTCCGGTCAAGACGCATCTGGATCGCGTCCAGCAAATCCCGGGACAACACGTTTAAACGCCCTTCCTTTTCCATCTCCATCCGCATGTCCACCACACGAATGGCCGGCATACGTCGATGATCCACACGCGCAGCCAAACGAACGCGGCCATACTTGCCGCATGCCGCGTTGTGTATGGACTCCAGCGCGGGCGTGGCGGTGCCCAACACAACGGCGCAATCCTCCATTCGACCGCGCACCACCGCGACGTCCCGGGCATGATATCGCGGCGCTTCCTCCTGCTTGTAACTGCCTTCGTGTTCCTCGTCGACCACGATCAATCCCAACCTGTCCACGGGCGCGAACAACGCCGAGCGCGCGCCAATCGCAATACGGGCGCGGCCCTGCCGGACGCGATGCCACTCGTCGTGTCGTTCTCCGCCGGAAAGGTGACTGTGCAAGACGGCGACCACATCGCCGAAACGTGAACGAAACCGTTCAACCGTTTGCGGGGTCAACGAGATCTCCGGGACCAGGACGATCGCCCCCTTGCCCTGGTCGAGAACGAGCTGTAACGCCTGCAGATACACTTCCGTTTTGCCACTGCCCGTCACGCCGAATAACAATACGACCGGAGGTGTACGCGTCTCAATGGATTGCCGGATGAGGGACAACGCCTCCTCCTGTTGCGGCATCAGGGCAAGCGGTTCGGTGGGAATCACCTGATACCGTTCGAACGGGCTGCGATCGACGTTTCGTTTTTCGATGCGCACCAGCCCCTTCTTTTCGAGCGCGCGCGCCGTCGCGAGTGTAGCGCCGGTTTGTTGCGTCAATCGGGGCACGGGCATTACGGACTCCCGCCCCAGCGCTTCGAGCACCGCCGCCTGTTTGGGCGCCTGCCGGCGAAGCCGCTCCAGCGAATCGGACACCATCTCCGCCTCCGCCGTCATGATCACATGAGGCACTTCCTTGAAACGCCCGGACGAGCGACGCACCACGCTGGGCAACACCGTGCGTACGGCCTGTTCCAACGGACAACCGTAATAGGCCGCCATCCAGCGCGCCAACGCAACAATCGATTCCGTGATCAACGGCTGTTTGCCTACCACGCGCAGGACATCCTTGAGATGCGCCCGTTCGGATCGCGCCACGAAACCCACCACGTAACCCGTGATCTTGCGACGCCCAAAGGGGACAATGACCTGCGAGCCGATCCGCACCGCCGCCCTCAAGGCGTCGGGAACCCGATAATCGAATTCCTTGTCCAGCGCAATTTCTACAATGACCCGCGCTATGGGACTTTCTACGGATTGATCGGGTTCATTCACCGATCACCTTGATCAGCGCCCGTTTCTTACGCTTGCCGTCGAGCTCGTAGTAGAAGATCTGTTCCCAGGGCCCGAAATCCAGTTTTCCGCCGGTGATCGCCACAACCACCTCGCGCCCCATGATGGTCCTTTTCAGGTGGGCGTCGGCGTTGTCCTCGAACCCGTTATGGGCGTATTGCGAATACGGCTTTTCCGGCGCGAGCTTCTCCAACCATTTCTCGAAATCGGAATGAAGGCCGCCTTCGTCGTCGTTGATGAACACGCTGGCGGTAATATGCATTGCGTTCACCAGCACCAGCCCTTCCTGGACGCCGCTGGCCGTGACGGCCTCCTGCACGTCATTGGAAATGTTTACCAGGCCTCTCCGCTTGGGAATATTGAACCACATTTCTTTACGATACGATTTCATGATCCACCTCCATACTGCTCGTCGTTTCACTTATCGCACATGCACACCGCCTACCACTTCGCGCTCAACCAGCAAATCCCGTACGAGGGCACGACCAAGGTACTGTGCACCATGTCCGGCCGTTGTCCCGGGAAATGATCGACAATGCGGCCGTACGGGAATTGGCCCCAGTTCCCCACCTCGCGCAGATCAAGCGATTGCGGGCGGGGATCGAAATTCCCGACCACCAGGACCGAAGGATGATGCCGCATAAGGCTGTACCGCTCGAATACAAACAGGTGCGGATTGGCGACTTCGTGCACTTCTCGATTATTGAAGTCCGCGAACACCTCAAGCTCTTTGCGCACGGCGATCATCCGTTTCAAGGCCACAAAGATTCTGAATTCAATGGTGCCCGGCACGTTTCTACGCTCGGCCTTGTCCCAGTCGATGGTAGGACGATGCACCCAACGCGTATCCCGCGATTTATGCGGGTCGACGAGGTAGGAATCGTCGTTCAACGTGCCCAGTTCGTCCCCGTAATAAAGCAAGGGAATCCCGCCGAAAGACAGGATCATGCCGTGTAACAGCAGGATGACCTTGATGGCGTCCTCAATCGCTTCATCGTCATCATGCGCCAGGGCGGTTTCCAAACCGACCAGCGAAGCGAGCGCGCCCGATATGCGGGCATCGCCGGTCTTGAGGTTCTGTCCGAACGGTACGCCGCGCGCAAAAGACCCTTCATGGCGGCCGGTAAAATAGTCGAGCAGATACTTTCGATGGTCGCGCGGCGCGTAGCCGGCGGCTTCGATATCGCGGTCATCGAAACCCAATCCGATATCGTCATGACAACGGATATAATTCAGCCACGTCGCCCGATCCAACTTCACGGGAAGATTCCGAATGCCCTGCCGCAGCAATTTGGCGTTCTTCGTGGCCACGGAGTCCCATAAGAGCGCCATGAACGTGGCGTTATAGGCGATCTCGCATTCCTTGGCGATGACGGCGTCTTCGCCGAAGTATTTGGTGACTTCGACCGGCGCCACAATGGCCTCGGCAATAAACAAGACGCCGGGCGCGGTCACCTGCGTACAGTCCTTGAGCAGTTGCAGGATCAGATGGGCCTCGTGCTCGTTTTGACACGTGCTGCCCATCTTCTTCCAAAGAAAAGCCACGGCGTCCAGGCGCAGAATGTCGGCGCCCTGATTCGCCCAATGCAGAATGATGTCGAGCATTTCAATGAAGACGGCGGGATTGCTGTAGTTCAAATCCCACTGATACTCGTTGAAAACCGTCATGACCCAGCGGCGCATGCGCTCGTCCCAGGTAAAGTTGCCCGGCGCGGTTTCGGGAAAAATCTCCGGCATGCTTTGCTCGAAAAGATCCGGGACATTACGCGTGGCATACGTGTAGTAATAGTCCTGATAGACCGGATCGCCGGCCCGCGCGCGGCGCGCCCATTCATGCTCGTTCGAGGTATGATTCAGCACCACGTCCAGTACCAACAGGAGATCCCGGTTCCGCATCTCGGTCGCCAACGCGCTTAGATCGTTCAGGGTCCCGACGCGCGGATCCACCGCTCGGAAATCACTGACTGCATAACCACCGTCGCTTGCCCCCTCCGGACATTGCATGAGCGGCATGATATGAACCAGGTTGACGCCCAGCTCCTGGAAATACGATACGTGTTCGCGTACGCCGTTGAGCGTACCGGCAAAGCCACTGCTGTACAGCGCCATGCCCACCCATTGCTGCGATAGAAACCAGTTGAAATCTCTTTCCCGTTCGATATCGATTCGGCGCAGTTGTTCCGAACGCTGAATGTATTGCCGCGCCATTGTCTCCACCAGACGCTGCATCTGGCGCGCAAAATCGGGGCGCTCACCGTACAGGCGATGAAAGAGCGTATGAATCGCATAAAAGTTTGCGCCAAGCCGGGTGTAGAAATGGCGCAGATCCTGATCACTGATTTCGGGTTTCAACCGATTCAGGATATCGTTCAACAGGGAATGGGACGCTTCTTCGTACATGGTCTCCTGCGGGAAAAGTCAGACAACGTCTTCGTAAAAGGACAGCGCGGAAGGGGTTGCGCCGCGAATGCCGATCATCTTCTCGGCAAAGTCCCGCGCCTGATCGAGCGTTTCGCGCAGCGACCGTCCGGCGCATAGCCCATGCAGGTACACGGCGCTGAAGGCGTCGCCGGCGCCAACCGGGTCCACGCGCCGTTCCAATTCCCGGGGCGGCGCTTCGTGAAAGGCACCAGCGCCATCGCGCACCAGCACTCCTTTCTTCCCGCGTGTGACAATGACCTGTTCCACGGAAAAACGCGCTTGTAACGCTTCCATATTCTCCCGGACATCGGCCGCGTCGAATCCCAAATCAAGCAGTTCCTGCTCGTTCATCTTCGCCCAACGCGCGCGCGTCAACCAGGCATGAACCTCGTCGAGCGTCCACCAGGGCGCGCGCAGATTCACATCGAGAAACACCGAGCGCTCCGGATCATCGACCAGCGCCTGGAACGCCGCGCGGGCGACGGGATTGCGCAACGCCAAGCTGCCGTGATAAAGAACGCCGCCAGCCGGAAGAGCGCGCACCGGCTCGGCGTCGATGAAATCATAAGCGACATCCGGCGTGATGGTGTAATTTGGTTCGCCCTCCGACATTTCAACCTGGACATGGCCGGTCGGATGCTCCGCGTCCACCTGTACCGAGGAGGTATCCATGCCCCATTCCCGCATCGCGTCCAGAATGGATCGGCCGAGCGCGTCATCACCCACGCGGGATACGAAGCGCGGCCGGTCCCCCAACGCCGCCAAATGCCAGGCGACATTGAACGGCGCGCCGCCGAGCACCTGTGCGCCGTCGGGAAAACAATCGAAGAGTACTTCACCGAATACGATGATTTGCTGTTTGTCGTTCATATCAAATTACGCCTTTTCCAATACATTTCTTAAATTGGGCACAAAGTGCCAGACGCCTTCCAAGACACCGGCGGAATAATTCCCGTTCATGTGCAACAGGCCCCCGCGCGCCACATAAAACGCTTCCGGCCGCGCGCTCGCTTCCGCAAGGGCCGCGCCGCGTTTCTTGACTTCGTCGGAGGCGTTGGCCACCAGCACCGACGGCAGGACACTTTCCATCATGGGCAAGTCGTTACCGCTATCGCCCGCGAACACTACCTCGCGCTCTGCGTAATGCAATTCGCGCTGAAGAAATTCGACCGCATGGCGTTTGGTGGCGCGGGGAGGCAACACGTCCAGCAACCCCACATCCGCCGATTCATCGACACTCCAGACGAGGGCGGCGTCCACCCCCTCCTCCGCCAAGCGTGCCCGCATGTCTGCCAGCACGGCCTCGGCATCGGCCGACGAGTCCAGGTAATAGCTGATCTTGTGCGTGTTCTGTTTTTCGGCTTCCTGGAGGGTCACGTGCGGCACATCCCGAAGCAGCGCACAAAGGTCTTCGCGCGTTTTCCCCTTCCAAGCCGCGCCGATCTCTTCCGCCCACGCGTTCCATTCCTCCCATACCCCGTTCGTCACCCGATAGATTACGGTGCCCACATCCGTGACGGCGTAGTCGGGTTCCGGCAAGGCATAGTCACGAATCGCTTCTTGAACCAACGCCCGATGGCGACCCGTGACGTACGCCAGCGTGACATCGGGCCGCCCGCAAAATGAGGCGAAGCGGGGTCGCGCGTCCGGGTCTTCCGGATGCTCTCCGTTGGGGATCACCGTCCGATCCATATCCGTGCATAACAAGAGACGGCGATCAGTCATCCGTATTCTCCACCCCTTTCGGATCGCGGCACTCGCCGAAGAAGTCATAGTATTCGAACGCTTCCAGGATGCCCGCCGCCAACGGTTTCTCCGCGAAATAGATACGATCCGCATCCACCAGATTCGACAGCTCTTCGTGATGGCGATTCGCCACCACCACGGCCAGCGTATCGCCACGGATCATATCCTCATCGGCGCCGGACCCGCCGGCAACCAGAACGCGTTCCAACGGGATCTGCCAGCGATCCGCGACATAACGCAGCGCGAGGCCTTTCGACGCACGCGCCGGCAAGATGTCCAGATACTGGCCGAACGACATCAAGACATGAGCGGAAAGGCCTTCCTTGTGCAACAGACGCCGGATCTCATCTACATCGGCGATATTGGGATCGATGTAATAACTGATCTTAAAGCGGCTTAATTCCACCTTCGGCTGCAATTCCAGCCCGGGATATTCCGCCAGCAAGGAGCGCACCTTATGCGGCGCCCATTGATAATCGATGTATTTCCCCCATTCCTGGTCGGCGGTAAGTTCCGGCGCATAATAGATTTCCGTACCACCGCTCGTAATCAGAATATCCGGGTCGGGGATTTGCTGGTCCTTCATCAACTTTAAAGCCGAGTCCAGACGACGTCCGGTAACCACAATGAAGGCCGTACTCTTGCGGTGTTGACGCAACAGGTCGGTCAATTGCCGCAAGGCATCTTCGTCGCCGATCAGGTTCTGATCCAATCCGCTTACAAATGCGCGTTCGCTGTACAGTGCCGTTCGACGCTCGGCGGGCTCGCGTTCCAAGGGTTCGGAACGCTTCATCACCGGCTCTACCACTTCAAGGTAGTGCGCGGCATGCGCGTCCCATGAATAATGTTCCTTCACCCCTTTCAAGCCCTGTTCCACACACTTCTTCCAGAGCGGTTCATCGTGAAGCAGGATCAGCAATGATTCGGAAATCGCCCGGGTATCCAGCGGATCAATGAGAAAGCCGTTATTACAATTCCGCATGATATCCCGGGGACCACCGTCCGCCGTGGCCACGATCGGCAGGCCGGACGCCGCCGCCTCAATGAGCGTCAACCCGAACGGCTCGGTCAGGGCGGGATTGACGAAGACCCCTTTGGTCGCGGCCGCGATCCGGTAAAAGATCGGCACATCGTCCCGCTGATGCTGTTTGGGCATGGCCACCTTGCCGTACAATTCGTGGCGGTCTATGCAACGCAGCATGTCATAGAACACTTCCTGGGCGCCCTCTTCCAGATCATCGATATCCTCCCGATTCCCTGCGATCAGCACCAGGTTGGCCCGTTCCTGCAAGCGGGCGGATTCTCCGAAGGCCTCTATCAGCTTGGATATGTTCTTGCGCTTGTCCGGACGGGACAACGCCAGAATCATGGGCTTCCCGGGTTCGCGCAAATGCCGGGTCAACAACTCGAATTGTGGTGTTTCGAGCTCATTACCGCGCGGCGTCATGAAGGTCTTGAGATTCGTACCGGGCGGCACCACGCGCATCTGTTTCGGCTGATAATAGTCGTAGAGCTCGTATTGTTCCTCGATCTCCTGATGCGTGCTGGTAATCACGCGCTCGGCGGTCGCAAGCGCGAGCTCTTCGGCCTCGATACGGCGCGACATATTGTATCGCTTCTCAATGTCGTCGTGTGAAAGCCCACCGGCCAACAGGCGTTGGCGCTTCACCCGCCCCAGGGAATGTCCCGTATGGATCAGCGGCACACCGGTAAGCTGGGACAAGCGCGCGCCGACCCAACCCCCATCCGCATAATGGCTGTGCAGAATGTCGGGCCATTCATCCTCGTCCCGATAAAAGCCGTACAGCTTGTCGGCGAAGGTATCCAGATGGTCCCACAACTGTTCCTTATAGATGTAGTCGTCGGGCCCGGCCGTGATACGCACAATGCGCAATTTGTCCGACAGCTTTTCAATCGGTACGGCATAATCCTCCGAAACGGATGCGTCCACCACGCGGCGCGTAACCAGATCGACGCGGCGTACTTCGGGCTGGCGCGCCAGGGCCTGGGCCAATTCCACCACGTACAGGACCTGCCCCCCGGTATCCGCATCCCGTCCGAGTTCCAGATTCTCTCCGCGAATCAAGCCATGAACACTGATTAGCGTGATGTATAATGCGTTGTCTGATTCGGTCATCTGCATTCCCCTTGAAAACCCGTCTGGGGTTTTGACAATGATGTTAGCAAGTCCGCGCATTGCTTTCAATGCATGATCTGCTCCGAACCGGATCCGCTTCAGGGTCATTCAGTTCTCTGTAAAGAATTCCCCCGTTGCTATTTGGCGACTATATACCGATTGCTTGAACAGGAAACCGGCCGGTCAACAAGGAGTTCGCTTGGAGAACTGAATAACCCCTGGGATTCGCTTTCGCATGGCGCGACCGGGGGATCGTTTCTGGACAGAAAGGCTCGATCCTTCTAAGCTGCCGCATAATGAATATCGCCAAGGGCTATCTAAAGACCGGATACTGGATTGTCGCCGTCAGCACCGTGCTGGCGGGGCTGGTGGCGACCATGCTGCTGAACCGGGTCCATCGGCACGATCAACTGATCGTGCGTATAGGGCGCGAATATCAGGTCGATCCACGACTGATTTCGGCGGTCATCTGGAAGGAAAGCAAGTTCGACGCCGCCGCCGTGGGCGGCGTAGGCGAGATCGGATTGATGCAGGTCACGGAGACGGTCGGATACGAATGGGCCGCCGAGTTCGGGCACGCCGAATTCAGCGGTCAAGACCTCTTCAACCCGGAAACCAACATACGGGCGGGCACATGGTATCTGGCGCGCGCCATCACGCAATGGTCGGATCGTTCCGATCCCCTGCCCTACGCGCTGGCCCAATACAACGCAGGCCGTTCCAACGCCCTGCGCTGGGCGCGGGATGACGATCGCGACCCACACCGTTTTGTTGAACAGATTACCTTTCCGACCACGCGGGAGTATGTGACGGACATATTGACGCGTTATCGGGGAAGGGTTTAGGCACAGGAGGAACAGCATGGATGTAATACAACGCGACAAGGTCGAGGCCTTTACGACGAAGGACGGATCGGAGATTCGGGAACTGCTCGCCTATCGGAATTCCTGTATCAGGAACCAGAGCCTGGCGGAGGCGATTCTGCCGCCGGGCGCCGCGACGGAGGAACATTATCATCCGAAAGCCGAGGAGATCTACTACCTGCTCGAAGGGACCGGACGCATGAAGCTGGCCGAAGAGGAACGGGACGTGAAACCGGGCGACGCGATCGCCATACCGCCGGGCGAGCCCCACACCATCCGCAACACCGGAGACACCCCCTTGCGCTTCCTCTGCTGCTGCGCCCCGGCGTATGAGCATGAAGATACGGTGATGGTCGGAACAGATGACGGATAAAGTGCGTCACACCCCTTACGGCGTTACATCAATTATGCGGTAGATGCGGATGACGTCGATCGGATTGACATCATCCAGTGTAATCTCGTCTCCGTCTCCCGTGGCCGATGCGACCTCATCCCACGCCACCGGCACCGCAGTCAGGTTGGTCGTGTACTGCAGCTGATATTCGCGACCGGCCACGGAGTTGAAGGTTGCCGACGCCGGACCGCCCGGCCCCACTACGAACGCGCTCACCCCTGGCCCCTCCGGTTCCGGGGGGGTAAGCTCATACACGGAAATGACCACGTCATCGATAGCGAGCGCTTGGGCGCTGGTGGTCCCTGTTCCCTCCCGGACACTGTAATTCCACGCCAGATATACATGGGAAGTCGCCGCAATGGGCATGGCGGAAAGGTTCAACACCCCCGACACAGGGACCGTCTCGCCCGGCGCAACAGGAAATCCCTGAGTCGCCGCATCGGGGTCAAACGCCGTCAAAAATGCCGCGCCCGCGTTTGTCCACTCTTCCCCATCGATCGAATAATATAGCTGAATCCGGAACCCTTCGTCGTTGGCTCCATCGCGGTACTTCTCGATGTTGTAATCAATTTGAAGACCCTCAATGGTTTCATCACCCACATTCACGAGACGCGCATACAAGTTTCCGCTTCGCGTGCCCGACCCGGTTGCCAAGAAGCCAACGGCCCGGTCTTCGTCGCCGGTCGTCGGTGCGCCGAAGTTGTAGATGCCTTGGACTGCCCCGACGTTCATATTGTCGCCGGCGACCCGTTCGGTTTCATGACCAGCATCCGCAAATGAACCCACTTCGCGCACAACCGTCCGCCCGTCCACTTTCCAACCCGCAGGCATTATGGCCATCAGAGCCGAACCGATGGAGTCGAAATCCTCGGACACGGGCATGCCGGGAGCGATGGGAATCGGTGTATTCGGATCCGGGCGCACGGTGATGGTAACCGCTTGCGTCGTGATCCCATCGGCATCGGCTGCAGTAAAGACGGCCGTGTAAATGCCTGTCGTGTCGGGCGTCCAGTCGAACGTTGACTGGACGGGCGCAGGGCCGGACGCGCCGGGGAAGGTCGCGCCGGCGGGCAACTCCACGGCCGCCAGGATCGTTTCCTGTCCGGCGTCGCCGGGCACCTGATCGGCAATGACATCAAAGCTGATCGGATTGTCCTCGAACACCTGCTTGCTTGCGCCCGGCGGATCCAGCGTAATCGTGGGCGGCAGATCACCGGGCGGATCGCCCGCCAGGATGCTGAAATCCCCTATGCCGATCTGCCTCCGGCTACCTTGCCCCGGCGATCCCTCTACGCTGCCATCGGACGACCAAACGACCTGAAACGTGGCGTCGACGGCAATCGACAGATTGCTCACAGAGGCCGCTCGTTGCAGATCCACGCCGGCGCTTGTGCTGTAGGCCAGCGCGGGCACACTTTCCCCGTCCACCGTCACGGTATAGGAAGGCATGCGACCTTCTGTAACACGTTCAACCCGACCCAGATAACTGACGAATAGATTGGTGATGACCAAGCCGGTATCATTTCGAAATGTGGCAATCTTCTCAAATACTTCGGTGGTCCCTGTATGCTGATAGCCGAGGACATTGGCGTTGCCGCGCATACCGGCGACGAAACCGTCCCCCCAGTCGCCCTCATATGACGTGACGGCGCCGGCCACCGACCAGCCTGAGGGCAACGTGAGCGCATTCGTAAAATCAGCGAAATCTTGTGCATATCCCTCACTGGTGAGGCTGATGGGCGCCAAGACGGTATTAATGACCAGAATATCTTCCGAGGCGGGATCAAACCCGTCCGCCTCCGCGCTTATTGTCACATCGAAATTCGGACCGGGCTCGGTGATAGGTGAGGCCGTGATATCAAAGTTCGCCGAGGTTGTTCCATCCAGTATCGTCACGGAGGCCGGCACCTGCACGTCGGCCGGTTGCGAACTGATCAGGTCCACCCCCAGATCACCCTCGGCCGGAAATAACAACGACACCGTCCCTTGAACCGTTTCTCCCTGATCGACCGTTTCCGGCATCGAAAGCGTGAGCGCCGTGACGGATACGAAGCCCTCGATGATCACATCGCGCAGGCGCTTTTGCGAGGGGCTATTCGGACGCGTAAAACGGATCTGCATCTGATCGGACGTTTCGTCAACGGAGACTGCGCTATCGATATGGGTCGAGTCGGTGGGCGTGTCGGATTCACCGGCGATCTCCCACGTGCCGCCGGCATTGAGGGAGTATTCGACCGTAATCGGGCCGTCAACGCCCGTGCCAAATTTCGCCACAGCAAACTTGACCCGTACCGCTGCATGCTGATCTGCGTCAAATGTCGGAGTGGTGAGGACGGAATTCGTCGTCTCCAGCAGTGCGTACCCGCCGGCTGCGGTTCGGAAATCAATATCCTCGGCCAGCCACCCCCCGGGCAGATTTCCATCGCGGAGGTCTTCTTCAATCAACACATCCTGCGCCCAAGAAGCCGACACACCCGCAAGCATAAGACCGAACACGCGAATTACACACCGAGACCATTGCGTCATCGCACTCATGCTACGCTCCACGCCCTGTACTGCGTCCCTCGGCCCAAGCGATTCCGCCCGGACACATACGCAGACGACATTATCAAATCCTCATGAAATATATCATGCGCAGGTCGATTAGCCAAGCCCGTACGCAATTGCACTACGGGAACCGTCACCCTCATTGGGTCGAGGATAATCCGCGTCATATCAAGCCGGGCGACGCCATTGCCATTCCGCCCGGCAAACGTCACACGATTTTGAATAACGGCGATATCCCGTTACGCTTCCTGTGCTGCTGCGCTCCGGCATACGAGCATGACGATACGGTAATGGTGTAAGTTCTCCCTTTTGAATGCTTGACGTGCAGGCATAGCATGCATATAGTGCATGCATGAGCAATGAGCGGCCGAACCAGTACACGCTTCGTCATGTGCCCCCCCGCGTGGATCAGCGCCTGCGCGAGGTGGCGTCACAGTACGGCAGCAGTTTGAACCAAGCGGCCTTGGATGCCCTGTCGCGGGGACTCGGCCTGGAGGCGGAGCCCGTCATCCATCACGACCTCGATGATTTGGCCGGAACATGGGTCGCCGATCCCGCGTTCGATGAAGCCATGAAAGATATGGACCGAGTCGATAAGGATCTGTGGAAGTGAACCTCGCAATTGACACGAATCGGTATCGTGATTTCTGCGAGGGGAAACCAGCTGTCGTCGAGGTCTTCCGCCGCGTATCCCGCATCGCGATCCCCTTTCCCGTTCTGGCGGAATTGCGCGCCGGCTTTGCCTGCGGGAAACTTGCGCGCCGAAACGAGCGCATCCTCAACGTCTTTCTAAACCGGCCGCGCGTGGTCATTTTTTACGCGGACGAGCAGACGACGTTCCATTATGCCCGCCTATTCGTTCAGTTGCGCGAACAGGGCACCCCGATCCCCACCAACGACCTCTGGATCGCGGCTCTGGTTCAGCAACATAATCTGTTCCTGTATTCGCGCGACCAGCACTTCGACGCCTTACCTCAATTACCGCGCGTGGATTGAACTTCCACCAAACGACGAGTAAGCGTCAACTTTGCCATTCAAGGCAAAGAACGGAATGACTTTGGCCGCAACCGGCAAGTTGAAAGAATAATGACTGTACACGGCGCGAGATAGTTGCGATACTGTTTCTGCTGGCGGGCGTTTCTTGAGCTTGGAGGGATTTCCTGCCGGCTTGAAACAGGGAGGTCGCGGAGACCGCAGATGAAGTGGTCACGACGAATCACGACGTCAAGTTTGTGTCTGCGCATGGCGTGCGCGGGCTGTGTCCTTTCCATTATGTTGTACAATCCCGGCCGGGCGGCAGCCAATCCTGCTGATTACACGTATACCGAATCCGGTGGCGAAGCGACGATCACAGGGTACACCGGCACCGGAGGCGCCATCACGATTCCGTCCGAAATCGACGGATATCCAGTCGTAGCGATAAACGACAATGCATTTTCCTCGCAGCCAAGCCTCACTCACGTAACGATATCGGAGGGCGTCACTTCCATCGGAACCTGGGCTTTTGCGAATTGTCAGAACCTAACGAGTGTGACTTTGCCCGAAAGTTTAACACTGCTAGGTACCGGGGCATTTGTGGATTGCTCGAGCCTTTTGCAGGTCGCCATTCCCGAAGGCGTGTCCAATATCGGACATTTTACATTTGAGAGATGCCACAGCCTGAACAGTGTGACGATAGGGAGCAGCGTGACCAATATCGGTCCCTTGGCATTTTACAACTGCTATAGTCTCACTAACATTGTGATTCCCGATAGCGTGATCAACATCGGCAATCGCGCGTTCCTAAGCAACTCCAACCTGGTGGATGTAGTCATTGGGAACGGTGTTTCCGTGATCGATTATGCGGCATTCAGGAATTGCGTCAGCCTGACCAACGTGGTGCTCCCGAACAGCCTTACACAAATTCCACCGTACCTGTTCGAGCATTGCACCAACCTCGCCAGCATAACCATCGGGAGTTCCGTGACGAATATTGGAAACTGGGCATTCCATCAATGCACCAGCCTGACGAATATCGATATCCCGGGCAACGTCCAGCGCATTGGGGACGAGGCCTTCCGAAGCTGTTCAAACCTGGCCAGTGTAGCCATTGCCAATGGACTGGAGACCATCGGCGAGAACGCGTTCCTGAAGTGTACAAGCCTCACGGATATTTCGATTCCCGACAGCGTAATCACCATCGGAAGAGGAGCGTTCATGTCGTGCACGGGCTTGTCAACCATCTCTATTCCGGACAGCGTGGCCCTGATCGATGTGGGCACCTTTTCGGGTTGCAGCGGGTTGACGAACGTGAACTTTGGAAACGGCGTCACAACGATAAGTTCCATTGCCTTCCAAGACTGCTCCAGCCTGACGTCCATTACGATTCCCGACAGC
>SLGY01000163.1 GCA_007136425.1 Kiritimatiellia bacterium | reverse complement strand
GTGGTGGTCATGCCGGCATACAATGCGGCGCGAACGCTGGGAAAGACGGTGGCGGATATTGACCGGAACGTCGTGGACGAAATCATCCTGGTGGACGATGGCAGTCACGATGACACCCAAGCGTTAGCAGAGTCGCTGGGCCTTGTTGTTCACCGCCACGAACAGAATATCGGCTATGGCGGGAACCAGAAAATGTGTTACCGGATCGCGCTGGAACACGGTGCGGATATCGTGGTCATGGTCCATCCGGATTACCAGTACAATCCTCGCTTGGTCCCGGCCATGGCCCACATGATTGTTGCCGACGCCTACGATGCGGTATTGGGTTCGCGCATCCTCGGCGGTGGCGCCCTGAAAGGCGGAATGCCACTCTATAAATATCTGTCCAATCGCGTGCTGACGGCATTCCAAAACGCGATCACGGGACAAAAGCTTTCCGAATATCACACGGGCTATCGCGCCTTCGCTCGGTGCGTGTTGGAAGTCCTGCCCCTCGAAGAGCTGTCAAACGATTTTGTATTCGATAATCAAATGTTATGCCAACTGGTCGCTTTCCAATTTCGTATCGGCGAAATATCGTGTCCGGCCCGCTATTTCGAAGAAGCGTCCTCTATCAACTTCAGGCGTTCCGTCAAATACGGACTGGGAGTGATTCGCTCATCTCTGCAATTGGCGCTGCATCAACGCATCAAGCGAAATGAGCGCCTGTTTGGATCACAAGGCAGACGGTTGCGCCCCGCTTCCGACAAGCCCCTTGATTCCTGAACCGGCTCGACTCGCTGCCGGACGCCCTTGAAGACCAGAGCCTTATCAGCTAACCCCCGACACAATTGCTATATCGGCGCGTGTGCGTAGTTCTTTGAACTGCGCTGCTCCGCGCCCGCTTTGGATCAAGTCAAGCCATGTTGAACAGAGATGAAAGATGCTTATTTGTGTCGTTTGCCTTTGACATGATATCATAACCGTGATATCAGTATGTCATGAAACGATCTATCATATCCTTGCCGGAAGATGATTTGCGGTGGATCAAACGCCAGAGCCGCCTGCACGGACGATCTATGGCCGAAACCGTTCGCATGGCTATCGGGGCATATCGCCGCCAATCCGGCGCGGATCCATCATACCGGAAGACACTCAAGGAAACCGCCGGAAGCTGGTCTGCAGTGACAGAGGACGGCCAGCACATGGTGGACCGACTGCGTGATGAGTGGAAGCGATGAAAATCCTCCTTGATTCGGCCATATTGATTGACCACTTGCGCGGCATTCCCGAAGCCCACGACTGGCTGAAAGCCCAAGGGGAGAGGGATTGCTGCATATCCGTCATCACACGCGCGGAAGTGCTGTCAGGAGGGCCTGCGGAAGAGTCCGATCGCGCCTATACACTGTGCGAGGCATTCCCATGCATGGATATCACCAAGTCTGTAGCCGACCGCGCCGCTGAATTAAGGCGCACTCATCGCTGGAAGCTGCCGGACGCGCTTCAAGCCTCATTGGCCATGGAACACAAACTGAAACTGGCCACGCGCAACACCAAAGACTTCTCCTCAAAGAAACACCCGTTTGTGATGATCCCATACGCTCTTTAGCTTCCCCGAGTCAGACTCCCGTTTCTATTCTAATTTGCATTCATTTGCCGACACGGTGAGGACCCTTATCGGCGTGGCGCCGATTGGCTCGTGGGCAAGAACTGGATAAATGTAAGATGTTGTCATTTCTAGCGTAGCGACCTGTCCGCCGTAGCCGCTTCGGCGAAAGTGGAAGCGGAGCCTGTCCTGAGAGCAGTCGAATGGATCGAGAAATCTCTATCTTCGCCAACCACCACCAGTTCTTTAGGAGCGAATCCCTTTGTTCGACAAACACCCATGCCTATGCTGGAATCGCATCCCTCCGGGTACGACAACACCAAGATTGCAGCGGGGGACCAGCAGGGGCATCCCCACACTCACTATTTCTGTGTCCCTCTGATTCTCAAGTGAGACCTCGGCACACTATAAAAAAAGAACCCCGGAGATGACTCCGGGGTTCCTTGTTCAAGGTTTAGTATCAGGTGTCTCAGGCCAGCATCTTGCGACGCGCCGCGGCGATACCAACCATACCCAAGACCAGCAGCGCCATCGTGCCGGGTTCGGGCACTACCGTACCGTACACCTCAACATCGTTAAGTCGGAAATGTCCAGTGCCGCCATCCCATCCATGGATCGACACCCGACTCTCGTCTAAGCCAGTATACGCGGAATAGTCGGGATTCGGCATCCAAGCCTCCAAGTCAGCTTGAGTTGACGCTGCGTCAATGTCGGCTTGGGATCCGGGAACCATAGCCCCCGTTGTGCCCGCTTCGGTACTTATGCCGAGTGCGCCCTCTGACGGTCCCGCTTGGGTGAGGCCATATCGAAAGACGACATCCGTTATGTCAAAAACCCAACCGCTATCGGCTTCAATGTCGAAAAAGAAATGCTTTGACTCCGCGAAGCTTTCTTCACCCCAGCCCCCGATAGAACCGGCATACGGGGTTCCGGAACCGCCCCACGTCCCAAAGGCCTGCGGTACGATATCATCGTCCGAAGTATTAAAAGCCGACGCGGATAGATTGTCCGCCACAAAATCGGCCGTAAACTCATCAGGGTCATCCTGCGTAAACGTAAACTGCACCAGCAGGTCCGCTTGCGCCATGCCGCCGATCAAGGCCACACCCGCCATAATTGCCAATAGTTTTTTCATCTCCCGCCTTCCTTTCGCTTTTGATGACCTTTTCGTGGCAGTCCCTTTGCCAGTCCTAGGGTAAATCTAGAATAGTTCCGTGATTCTGTTCAAGCTTTTTTTCATATTTTTTTGAACATTCTGTTTCGGACGCAACACTACTCAAGCAAGACCATCGTGGCGCCGCCGATGACCCCGGCATCGTTGCCGAGTGCAGCTTTCTTGATCTCGAGCCGATCCGCAAATAGCGGGTTGAGCCGCTCGCGCAGATGCCGTTGCAACGGCTCGTATAAGATCGGCCCGCTCTGGCCCACCCCGCCGCCGATAATAAATGCCTGCGGTTGTAACAGGTAGGTGATAGACGCCAAGGCGGCCGCCAGACATTCGGCCACCTCGTCGTACACGGTCTTGGACAGTTCGTCCCCCTGTTCGGCCGCCTTTTCAATCATCAGCGGATCAATCCGCGTCCGGTCCCCCTCGCACATCGCGTCGAGCATAGAGCGTTGCCCGGCTTCAAGATAACGTACGGCCCGTTCCACAATGCGCCGGTTGCCGGCGTACCGTTCCAGGCAGCCCCGCCCCATAGGTCCTTCCACACCGTGCATGTCAATGGACATATGCCCCATCTCGCCCGCCATGAAATGCGCGCCCCGATAGATGCGGTTATTGATCAGCAACGCGCCGCCCACCCCGGTGCCGAGCGTCATGAATACGGCGTGCTGATAGGTGCGACCCGCGCCGAACGTGCATTCGCCCGTGGCCATGACGTTGACGTCGTTATCGACACGCACGCGCAAACTCAAACGTTCCTCCATCAATCCGGCCAGCGGAACGCCGGACCAACCCGGCACGTTGGGCAACTCGAAAATATGGCCGCGCTCAAAATCCACGAAGCCGGGCACCCCGATGCCCACGCCCGCCAGCGGTACCGCGCCGTCTCCGGGTCCCTCGCCGGCAAGTTCCAGAATGCCCGCGGCCATGGCGTCCACCCAGCCCGCGCGCGTGGACAGGTCCGAGGTGGGAATCCTTCGCCGCGCGACGATCTGTCCATCGTCATTTACCAAGGCCATCTTGATGAAGGTGCCGCCGAAATCGATGCCGACGGCGTATCGGTGATCGCCCTGCGCGGACGCCCCGGTGTGCGCGGCGGAACGGGAGTCTTCAGAGGGGGCGGGCGTCTCGCTCTTCGTCGGAGTTTTCTTCGGCATCGTCGTCTTCCTGAATCAAGGCCTTTAAATTGGGCACATCATCAAAATCGGGCTCTTCCTCTTCCGCTTCCAATTCCGCCATCTGCGCGCACTCGGCGCATAGATTCGAATTCGGGAAACACTTGGAACAGAACTCACAACCGCATACGGCGCATTCGATCCAGTATTCCTCGCAATTGGGTTCGCCGCAGAATCCCATTTCCGGTTCCGATGCCACGTCCGCACTCCTTCCCGTTAACGCTACTACTTCGCAGCATACCCCGCTTCCCCCGCCGCTGCCAAGCGCATCCGATCAGAAAAAGCAACGGGCGGGCTAGCCCGGATATTGCACAAAAAAGATGGTGAATTTCTTTTAACCTGCTAAGCTGGAATTAGTTACAAAACAGCAACAGGAGAAATTCACCATGACAGATTGTATACAAACCGAATGGCG
>SLGY01000155.1 GCA_007136425.1 Kiritimatiellia bacterium | reverse complement strand
CCGGCTGCACCTGTTACTATGCATCGACTCATTGACTGGATTCCTTTTCTTATCGAAATGTGGCGCTCAAGATAAACGCCTTATGTCACGGGATGAAAGTAAAATGTCGACTTTGTGGATTTCCGCCCGCCGATAAATAAGCGCAATCCGTCGGCAATCCTTAATTCCATGACCTTTCCGGCTTTACCCATCGTGCCGATTGCGGTA
This sequence comes from Kiritimatiellia bacterium, assembly GCA_007136425.1. Taxonomy (GTDB): domain Bacteria; phylum Verrucomicrobiota; class Kiritimatiellia; order SLAD01; family SLAD01; genus SKZA01. Next base: position 4,142 of record SLGY01000155.1, on the reverse strand, counting down.
TTTTTTAAGAAACTAAGGGGCGCGCCTTTCCGTTACACATCAACACGTGCGGATGAGTTATGCCTCGACGGGTAAAGCATTTTACCTGTGAACGGTATCGTTGAAAAGGTAATGACGTTATGACATGTGATCTTCGATTTCTTTTCCGGCCTCCATTCGCCGTAGGCATTTTTCTATTTCTCATACTTCCACTCGCATTCGCGCACGGACAGGACCTGCGCGGGTATCGGGGACAGTGGAATGATTGGGAGTACGATGCGATGTTCCTCGATCTGGGCGTTTGGCGCGTCACGATGCAGCACCAATGGAGCGGCAATGATTTCCTTTTGGCATCCAGTGATTGGAGTTTTAAATGGACACAGGCTGGCAATGTGCCACTTGGCACCGTAGTGGGGGCCTATACAGACGGGTCCGACAGTGAGCTCAGCGCCAGCCCGGGGCACTATTACACGTTCGCCATGAACAACGTGAATTACGGTCAGCAGGGGTTCATGATTGTTCAGGAGACCGAAAATATGCCGGTCAGTATTTCGTCGGTTTCCCACGTCGTGAACGATGAGTTGGTGACGGTCAGCATCACCACGTCATCCACGCCGAGTTCCGGAGAGAAGATCTATGTCCGCCACAGCCTCGACAACTGGAATTCGTCATCGTTCGTGGAGGCCACCGGAAGCGGGACGAGCTGGTCGGCGACGATCGAGCATGATCCCCGGAATGCGGGCCAAACGAGTTCTTATTACGTGTTGACCACCACCGTGGCCACGCCCGAACACCAACACGCCAATCTACAGGCTATTCGCTGGGACAATAATGATGGGGCCAATTACAGCTATACCGTCGAAAGCAGCGAGCCACCGGAAGCTCCGTCCACACAGGCGACGAACCTTCAGTTCAGCAACGTCGGAAGTTCTTCCGCAACCCTTTCGTGGCAGAACGGCGACGGCGTGAACCGCCTCGTCGTCGCGCGCGGGGGCGATCCGGTCGACGCGCATCCGGTGGATGGCGAGACCTATGCCCCGAACAGTCACTTCGGGACCGGGGATGCAACCGGCGCGGGACAGTATGTGGTATTTGCCGGATCGGGTTCATCGGTACAAGTGACGGGACTCGATGGCGACACGGCGCATCATTTCCGCGTTTATGAGTTTAATGGCGGCGGTACGTCTACGGTATACAACACATCCACCGGGGCGGGGAATCCGGCGGACGTGACCACGGAGGAAGCACCGGCCTTCTCGCTCTACATCAACGAGGTGATGGCGTCCAATAGCGAAACGATTCAGGACGAGGACGGCGATTATCCGGATTGGGTGGAGCTGTACAATGCGGGTCCCGATGCGATTGACTTGCTCGGATGGGGGTTGTCGGATAACTACGGCGATCCGTTCAAATGGCGTTTCGGCGATGTCACAATTCATCCCGGCGAGTTCCTGATCGTCTGGGCGTCGAACAAGGATCGAACCAACGCGCCGAACGTCCACACCAGTTGGGCCATCAGCGCTGCGGGCGAGGAAGTGATTCTGACGCATCCCGACGGCACGCGCATGGATGAGATGGAGCCGATCGAGATCCCGACCGATATATCCTTTGGACGCCAGCCGGATGGGACGGGCCCGTGGCTTTATTTTGAGGACCCGACCCCGGGCGCCCCCAACACGACCGAGGGTTTCGCACCGGGCTTGCCCGAGCCGGTGTTTTCCGTGCCGGGCGGCCTGTACGCCTCCTCCGTCACACTCGAATTGTCCACGGACGTGACCGACGCACAGATTCGTTACACGACGGACGGATCCGAGCCGACGGAGAGTTCGACGCTTTATGACGGCCCTCTGAACCTTGACACCCGCGAAGGCACGCCTAATACGATTTCCGAGATTCCCACAAACTTTTCGGACCCCTACGATCAGTATCGCGAAGGCTGGCTGCCACCTGAGGGCGAGGTCTTCAAAATCCATACGATTCGTGCACGCTTGTTTAAGGAAGACCATTTGCCCGGTCCGGACGTGACGCATTCCTATCTCGTGGACGCGGCGGGTATGCACCGCTACAGCTTGCCGATCATTTCGATCGCCACCGATGCCGATCACTTGTTCTCAGGCAGCACGGGTATTTATGTTCCCACCAATTATGAGAATACTGGTCGCGACTGGGAACGACCGGGCACGATCGAATTCTTCGAGGCGGATGGCACGGTCGCCTTGCGGCAAGGCATCGGTATCCGCATCCACGGCGGAACCACCCGCAACCGCCCGCGTAAATCTCTTCGAATTTATGCCCGGCCGGGTTCGTTTGAATACCCACTCTTTCCGGATAAGGCGGTCGAGGAATACGAAACCTTCATTTTGCGCAGTGGCGGTAACGACTGGGGCGAGTTTGTCTTCCGCGATCTGTACATGACATCGCTGGCCGCACACACAGAGCTCGACCGTATGCACGGTCGGCCCGTGATCGTCTTCATCAACGGTGAGTACTGGGGCATTCACAACATGCGCGAACGATTCGACGACGGGTACATCCAGCACAACTACGGCCTGGGCGAGTTTGAATTTGTACAGTTTGAATCGACCTTCGACTTGCCATCGAATAATGGATTGCCCCACTACGATCGGGGCAACCCGGCATTGGCCGGCAAGTACATGGAACTGCATGAGTTCATCCGCGACCAGGGTGTCACCTCTCCGGCCAATTACGAGCACGTGCAGGACCTCATGGACATCGATAACTTCATAGACTTTTATCAGGCCCATATCTTCTTCGGAAACACGGACTGGCCCGGCAACAATATCCGCGTATGGCGCTCCGTGGAAACGAATCGCGTGGAAGGCGCGCCCTATCGCCACGATGCGCGCCTGCGCTTCATGGTGTTCGACACCGATTTCGGGTTCGGCCTGGACTTCCTCTACGTGCCGGGCAGTGAAAGTTACGATGGCTCTAATCCGTTCGGCGTCTTGGCTCAACACAACACGCTCGCCTTTGCCGCGTCCACGAATCAGACGTCGTTCTCCAATGTAGAGCATCATACAGCCATGTTTCGGGGGCTTCTGGAAAACGACGCGTTCCGCGAGCAATTCGTCATGCGGTTCAGCGATCAGTTGAACACGGCCTACAGCCGCGTTGCGGTGACCAACAAGCTCGCCGAACTGGTGGCGGTGGTCGAACCGGAAATGAGCGAGCATGTCCATCGCTGGCGTCAGCCGTGGGATTGGACCGGCGAACTGAACCGTGTGCACTCCTACGGCGAGGAGCGCACGGACGCCGTCTGGGGCCATTTGCAGGACTACTTTAATCTGGGGCCGCGCCACGACATCACCCTGGATGTGAGCGATTCCGACCAAGGCCATGTTCGGGTAAATACCGTGGACCTGCATGAAGGCACGACCGGCGTGGACGCCTGGCCGTGGACCGGATCGTACTTCACCAATTATCCTGTTACTCTCACCGCGGTGGCCCAGCCTGGATATCGCTTTGTGGAGTGGGTGGCGACGGAAGATTCCCACACGATTCTTGCTTCCGACTCGAGGGCCAATTACTCGTCGTGGAATACCGGGGACAACGAGGGAGCGGGCTTCGGCCCATGGACGTTAACGAGTGGAGTGAATAGCGGTCATTCGCTTGGTGATGCGGGGTGGAGATTATGGGCCCATAGCAACGATGAGGCCAACGCGGTGCGCCCGTTCAATAATTCGCTGGCTGTCGGGCAGACATTTTCCTTACGGATGCAGAACGGATGGATTGATAGTGGCAGCAGTGTCGGTGTGGCCCTGCAGAATTCATCCGGCGAGCCATTGTGGGAGATGTATTTTGTCGGCGGCCAGAGCCATTATCTGATCAACGGCAATTCGTCGGGCATCAATTGGACCGAAACGCCCCTGGATATCGAGGTTACCCTGACCGGCGCCACCACGTGGACCGCTCGCGTCGAACCCGGCGGGCATGAATTCAGCGGCAGTTTATTGTCTCAAGGCGATCAGACCATCAGTCGTTTTCGAGCCTGGAACTATTCGGCGGGCACCGGACCCGAATATGACTTCTTCATCAACAATCTACAAATCTTTGCCACGACAGCCGGTACGCCCGGAACCTACAGCACGAACCAATTCGTAACGGTACAGTTGAACGGGGACGAGGAGTACGTGGCGCACTTT
>SLGY01000070.1 GCA_007136425.1 Kiritimatiellia bacterium | reverse complement strand
GCGCGCGACCATTCGGCAGACATATTCACGCCCCGCATAGGCGTAACGGCCCGCCAGCTTCATCGCCTCAATGTAATCGCGACCCAAACTCGATCGCGCATCCACGACAGCGGGCGGCACGTTCATGCCGTCCTTGCCGCCCGCGGCTTTCAGGAAAGCCGTCGCCGTCTTGTGCCCCAACCCGCGCGATCCGAAATGGACGCCGACCCAGACGCGGTCCTGTTCGTCGAGGAAGAGGTCCACATAATGATTCCCACCGCCAACGGTGCCCAACTGGTCGCGCGCGGCGGGCTTGAGCGGTTTGATCGCGGAAACGGACCACGCCGGATCGTCGAACAGTTCATGATCGACCGGTGTAGGATTGTTGCGGCCTACGCCGAAGGAAACCTGCCGCACCACGTCGTCCATGATCGTTTCAATGCGACTTTGCACCTCCTTCGCGGGTGCGTCGGTCAGGCAGGCCATGTTCCCGCAAGCGATATCAAAACCGACCCCCGAAACGGATATCTTGCCCCGATAGGCAATCACCCCGCCAATGGGATGGGCATAGCCGAGATGACTATCCGCGCAGAGGACACCACGATCGCCGCCCGTCGCCAGACAGGTACGCATCTGGCGGAGCGTCTGCTCGTCCGGATGTCCGAAGATCTTGAGGTTGGAGGGGGGCGTGTTCAGTGTTCAGTATTCAGTATTCAGTGTTCAGTGTTCAGTGTTCGGTGTTCAAAGTTCGATGTTCGATGTTCAGGTTTTTGGGTTTTGGGTTTTGGGCAATTTGGGTTTGCGGTGTTTGCGAGCCGCTTTGCAGACGGCGGCGCCGAGTGAACAGATTCAGGGCGCCGTATTGATGTGCCTTGTACGTCCGACAATATACGTCAGGGATCGGCAGGAAGCACGACGTAATTTCCATGAACGCAATTAAGAGGTGGATCGTTTTGGGGTGCATGATCGCGGCTCCGGCTTGGGCGAGTAACGCCTTTGAGCTGGAGTTGGAAGGCGGATCGTTGTGGGTCGGGCGGGCGGATGTCCGCATTCCAGGCGACGAGGGAACACGCTTTACGTTCACGGACGATCTCGACGCCGACCGGACCGGCTTCATCCGCGCGCGCCTGGGGTGGCGACCGGCTGAACAGCATAGCTTGTTACTGACTATCGCCCCGCTGAAGGCTGACGCCTCGGGCTCGTTTTCCCGTGATACGCTGTTCAACGAGACCCTCTTTCCCCGGGACGTACCGGTGAACGCATCTTACCGCTTCAATAACTATCGGCTCACCTATCGTTATCGCGCATGGGCCACAACGGACACGTCCGTCGAATTGGGAGGCACGCTGTTCGTACGCGATGCGAAGATCACGGTAGAGACGGACGAACTACGCGACTCGGATTCAGACCTTGGATTGGTGCCGTTGATCAGTTTTCGTATCGCGCACCGCCTGCGACCGGCCCTTTCCGCCGTCATTGATGGTGACGCGCTGTTGGCACCGCAGGGGCGCGCCATTGACGTGCTCTCGGCGCTATATGCGGACGTCACTGAAAACGTCCGTGTCGGCGTGGGCTATCGCATACTGGACGGTGGAGCGGACAACGATGATGTGTACACCTTCGCTCGATTCCATCACTTATCATTCCTGTTGCACGGGCGCTTTTGATCTTGTGCATTGCCTCACTCGCGCAATTCATCTACAGTCGCGCGCGATATGAGCAAATCGATCTACGACAATCCGCCTTACGGCATTGTATTAGCCGGAAACATGGACGAGATACGCGCCTCGTTTGAACGTTTTCAAGCCATGCCCGTAGACTGGAATCTGATGGACGAAGCCGCGCCGGTGCGTCCGAGAAACCAGTTCACGATTGAGCACCCTGTTTCCGCCGAAGGTCCGGGCACCTTTCTGGGAGAGGCGCAGCGGCGCATTACTCTGAAACCCACGGACCAGGAAGGTTGGTGGTTCAACCGGGCCGATCGAGCGGAGTATTTGCCCGTGGGTGTAGCGGTCAATAACGTCTGGACCACCGGCGGCGTCGTCAGCAACATTGTTCTGCGGAGCGGACCACCGAGCAACTACATCCGCATGGTCGAACACATCATTGCGCTCCGGCTCGGCATGGAGATCGATAATGTTTTGATCGAGATGGATTCCGGCGACCCGCCGCTATTCGAGCGCGGCAGTCTGGACCTTGTCGAGGCGCTGGAACAGGCCGGCAACGTGGAAATGCAGAAGCCGGCGCATTATGTGACGGTCAAGGAAACGGTCACGGTCGGCGGTCCCGGCGGCAGTTTTCTAACACTGTGCCCCGCCGACACGAAAGCGCCCATGCTGACCATGGACTGCGCGGTGGATTTCCCGACGGCCATCGGGCGACAGCGCATCCAGTTTCCGCTCAACTTCAAGAATTTCCGGCACGGCGCGGCCGCGCGCACCAACACCTCGGCGATGAAAAAAGTCTATTGCCAAACCGTGGGCAAACTGTTTGCCGATGTACGGAATCTCGGCTACACGGAAAAGAACGTGCTCATTGCGGGACGCCGCAAATACGTGAATGAACCGCAGCTGATCCATGAAGGCAAATCGCTTGAAGCAGTCTGGCATCGCGCGGCACTGGACCTGCTGGCGGCTTTGGCGTTGATTGATCGCGGCCGCTTTCTCGGGCATGTGATCTCCTACAAGGCAGGCCATACATTGGACGTGAACATGGTCCGGATGCTGTATCAGCTGGATCTATTGAAGCCGGTCGAAGTGTAGGGATTTTCGATTTTCGAGTTTCGATTTTCGATTTACAGGCCCGCTGCGCTGGACCCGGAATGACGACCTATTCGTCCGTCCGATGGCTTTCAACGATCCAACGGGACAATTCCTTGTCCGGATTGCGAACGACGTCCCCGGTGATCGCAAACGTGTCGCGGCCCGTGTTCCGGTTGATGAGTTTCAAACCGTACTCGAAATCGCGGAACACTTCTTCGCACAGCGCACGCATGGTTTTGCCGCTCTTTTCGCTGCGGGCAACCAGATCCTGCACCGCCTTTTCGTCGAAGATCAGTTGCAGTCCATGAACCTTCTGAAAACGGTCGGCGAAGGCGTGCACTTCGGCCTTGAGCACGTCCTCCTGCATGTCGCGACTTTCATCGAGCAGTCCGGTCAATTTCCCTTTCGGGTCTTTAACCACCTCTTCGGTTAGTTCAAGCTGTTTGATGGAGGTGGACGGCAATTCGTATTTGAAATCGCGCAATACGCGTTCCAGCACAGTCATCAGGCCGCGCGCGCCCGTCTTTTCCCGTTCCGCGCGCCGCGAAATTTCCTTAATCGCCTCGGAGGTCGTGTGCAGTTTGATGCCGTACCCGTCCAGTTCATCGCGGTATTGCAACAGGATGCTGCCCTCCGACATGACCAGCACCTGTTCCAGATCGTCGGCTTTCAAGCTCTCGCACAGCACACGTATGGGCAGACGGCCGACAAATTCCGGTTCGTAGCCGAACTGGATGAAGTCGGTGGTCTCCACCCGACTGAGATACCCCGATTCGTCGGTATCGGTTTCGACCGTGTCGCCGTGGGCGAAACCGATGCGTGACCGCTCAATGCGCGCACGCACAATGTCGGACAATTTATCGAAGGCGCCACTGACGATAAAGAGCATGTGCCGCGTATTGATCGTGCGTTTGGCGGGTTTCCCGCCCGTACGTTGCATTTCCATAACGGCCTGCATTTGGCCGATCAAATCGGTCTGACTATGCAGGTTGACTTCGGTCTCCTCCATCAATTTGAGCAGATTGATCTGCACCCCGCGACCGGAGACGTCCCGTCCCCCGGCGGTGGTCTGCGCGGCGATCTTATCGATTTCATCGATATAAATGATGCCGTATTGCGCAAGCTGCGTATTCCCGCCGGCCGCTCGCACGAGATCGCGCACGATATCCTCGACGTCGTTCCCAACATAGCCTGTCTCGGAAAATTTGGTGGCGTCGGCTTTGACAAAGGGAACCCCGATCAGACGCGCGATGCAGCGCATGAGGTAGGTCTTGCCGACACCGGTCGGCCCGAGCAGAATGATGTTGGGCTTGGCATAGTCCTTGTCCATCCGGTCCGGCTGTTCAAGACAGCGCCGCACATGGTTGTAATGGTCGCAGACGGTAACCGCGAGCACCTTCTTGGCTTCTTCCTGCTTGACGACGTAGCGATCGAGATAATCGCGCACTTCGCGCGGCTTCAGATTGAAATCCCGGATCTTGCGCAGCGCCTCCCGTTCCGCCACCGCCTCCTCGTCTTCGGGCGAGGCTTCCGCCGCCGCCCCCGAGCCCCCCCCCGCCCCCCCGCGGGCAAACCCCGCCTGCGGCTTATTCAACAAATCCAATAACTGC
>SLGY01000184.1 GCA_007136425.1 Kiritimatiellia bacterium | reverse complement strand
TTGACGACATTGTTTGTGGTATGGATATTCCTGTCATGTTCGAAAGCACCATGGACATCGCGACGGACGAGTATATTGAGCAACGCCTCGCCGAGGTACAGGAGCTCATGGCCTCCTCGTTGCGCGAGACGCCGCTCAGTTTTCTTGCGAATGAGTCCAAAGGGTTACTGGCCAGCGGCAAGATGTTGCGTGCGCGCATGCCCTTCCGCGTCGGACCGGCGACCGACACGGATCCAAAGACCTTGTTGCACACCGCCACGGCCACGGAAATGATCCATTCCGCAAGTCTCCTTCACGACGACGTCATAGACGGCGGCCTGCTCCGGCGCGGCGCTCCGGCGTTTTGGGTTGAGAAAGGCGTTTCCGGTGCAATTCTGCTGGGCGACATGCTTCTATTCAAGGCGCTGGACGTGATTTGCCAGGTTGAGGACAGTCGGCTGGCCCACCCTTTGGTGCTGTTCACGGGAGAGGTCTGCCAGGCCGAATCGGAACAGGAACTCATTTTCCGGGGACGCGAAACGACTTGGGAAGATTGCGTCCGTATTGCGCGTTCCAAGACAGGCGCCCTGTTCGCTTTCACCGGATACGCCTGCGGCGGGAAGAATATCCGCCTCCGCGAGGCGCTGATGCAAGCGGGCTATGACGTGGGCACGGCCTATCAGCTTTCGGACGATATTCTGGACGCCATGGGCAGCGCGTCGACCGCGGGCAAGACGCTGGGCACGGATTCCGCGCGGGACAAGAGCACGGTGATGAATTTTCTGCCCGATGAGATCGAACCGGTCACTTACGTGAAGGACCTATGTCGATCGGCGCGGGACCATCTGGACCCATGGCCGGATGCGCAGGCGGCTTGGGACGTTTACATGGAGCAGGATTTGCTTCCGGAGCTTGAAAAGCATCTGAACCTGATCAACTCGTAGCATTCCGGCCTGTTGCAACGGTTCTTATCAGTCCGCATGGCTGCGTTCAGATAACGTGGCGCGCCGCTCAAGGACGGCGCAACCGCTTCGTGGGCATACTTTCTTGACAATGTCTGGGGGGTCCGTAGATTCTCTTTGCTCGTTTAAATCATTGCGAAAGCGATTTTTTCAGAGGTCAACTGCATCTACTTCAGGGAGGCCATGACGCCAATACAGATTAAGAAGGGGTTGGATATACCGATCGCCGGCGCGCCAAGACCCGACATTACCGATATTCCCGCCTCCGACACGGTGGCGGTCTATCAGGAATTCGAAAGGCTCAAGGCCAAGGTCCGCGTGAAGGAAGGCGATTCGGTAAAACGCGGTTCCGTGCTGTTTATCGACAAGAAGCGGCCCGAGCTCAGCTTTTGTTCGCCGGTCGCCGGCACGGTGAAGGCCATTGAATACGGCGCCCGGCGCGCGTTGTATCGCGTGATTGTCGACGCCGCTTCATCGGACGAGGAGGAATCGTTCGGCAAGTATTCTTCGGATCAGCTCAAGAGCCTGCCCCGCGATGAGGCGCTCGGTCAGTTACTACGTTCAGGGCTGATGAGTCTGATCCGGCAGCGTCCGTTCTCGCGAATCGCCGATCCGGAGGTGACCCCGAAAGCCATTTTTGTGAACGCCATGAACACGGCTCCTTTCTCCCCCGATCCGGGTGTGGCGATCCAGGGGCGAGAATCCGCTTTTCAGGCCGGACTGAACGTCCTGGGCCGCTTGACGGAAGGGGACGTACACGTGTGCGTCGCCTCGGACGCCCCCGCCGCACTGACGGAAGTGAAGGACGCGAAAGTCCACCGCTTCGAAGGTCCGCACCCGTCCGGCAACAGCAGCGTGCACATTTATCACATCGACCCGATGGAGCCGACCGACATCGTGTGGGTCGTCAAGGGCATCGATCTCATCCGCATCGGGGAACTGTTTCTTGAAGGGCGCTATCCGAACACCCAACTGGTGACGCTCGCGGGACCGGGCGTCCGGGAAGAGGCGCGGGCACATTACCGGGTTCGGCTCGGGACACCCCTCGAAAGCCTGACCCGCGACAGGCTGAACGAGGGCGAACAGCGCTTGATCAATGGCGACGCGCTCGCCGGCAGCACCATGAGTGGCGACGAACATATCCGGTTCAGCAACTCCGCCGTGACCGTCATTCCCGAAGGACGCGAGCAATTTTTCATGGGCTGGCTCGCGCCGGGCATCAACAAGCTCAGCGTCTCCCGCGCCTATTTGTCCGGCTGGTTCGGTCACAAACGCAAATGGGATCTGACCACAAGCACGAACGGCAGTTACCGTTCCATGGTCCTGACCGGGCTGTATGACAAGTACCTGCCCATGAACATCATGGTCGATTATCTGGCGCGCGCGGTACTTGCGCACGATACCGACGAGGCCATCCGATTAGGCATTCTGGAGACCGATCCCGAGGATTTTGCCCTGTGCTCGTATATCTGCCCCTCCAAGATGGATATGTGCGGCGTCATCAAACAGGGACTGGAAGAAATCGAGGAGGAAGGCATTTGATGAAGTTTCTTCTGAAACAATTGCATAAACAGAAGCACCTGTTTGAGCCCGGCGGGAAACTGGAACTGCTGTACCCTCTCTATGAGGCGCAGGAGACCTTTCTCTTCACGCCCGACGACGTAACAAAGGGACCGCCACATGTGCGCGACGGGCTGGATATGAAGCGGGCGATGATCATGGTGGTTATCGCACTGATCCCTCCTACCCTTTTCGCCATCTATAATGCCGGACACCAATACAACGTGGTCAACCAGGTGGCCGACGCCACATTCCTGACCCATGTCATTCAAGGAGCGCTTATTGTGCTCCCCATTATTCTGGTGTCCTACATTGTCGGGGGTCTCCTTGAAGTCGCTTTCTGTATCATCCGCAAGCATGAGGTCAACGAGGGCTTTCTGGTAACCGGTTTGCTGTTCCCGTTGACCTTGCCCCCGACGATCCCGCTTTGGCAGGTCGCGGTCGGGATTGCGTTCGGCGTGGTCATCGGCAAGGAGATCTTCGGCGGAACCGGTTTCAATGTGCTGAATCCCGCCCTGACCGCGCGCGCGTTTCTTTTCTTCGCCTATCCCGCACAAATCTCAGGCGACCAGGTCTGGACCAAAGTCGCGGACCAATCGGAGGTCATCGAAGGGTTCACGGGGGCGACGCCGCTGGCCGTAGCCGCCGCCGCGCCGGAAGGCTCCTCCGTCATCGAGGTCCTGAACGAGGCGGGCTTCACCCTCAATAGTATGGCCACCGGCCTGATAGGCGGCAGCTTGGCGGAAACGGCGGTGTGGGCGTCCCTGATCGGAGCGGTCATCCTCATCCTGTCCGGCATCGGTTCCTGGCGGATCATGGCGGGCGGAGTAATCGGCCTGGCCCTTTGTTCTACGGCCATGAACATGTTGCCTGCGGACAGCTTCAGTCCGTTCACACAATTGCCGTTCCATTATCACCTGGTCATGGGCAGCGCGATGTTCGGCCTGGTATACATGGCCACCGATCCGGTATCCGCGGCCGCAACCAATCGAGGCAAATGGATTTACGGAACCATGATCGGCGTATTGATCATATTGATCCGCGTCGCGAACCCGGCGTATGCTGAAGGGGTCATGCTGGCCATCCTGTTCATGAATGTCATGGCGCCCATGATCGATCATTATGTGGTGGAGGCCCATGTCCGGAAGAGACGGGCCGATATAAAAGCGAGGAAGGTAAGTCATGCGCAAGGCTGATCGTCAATTATTCGTCTTTGCCCTGTCCGTCTGCGTCGTGGTGAGCGCGCTGTTATCCACGGCCGCGACGGTATTGAAGGAACGACAGGAACGGGAGGTCGAACTGGACCGCAAACGAAATGTGTTGCAGGCCTTCGGCGTCGATGTGCGGGACGAAGCCGGGCGCCGCATATCAGCGGAACGCGTGGAAGAGTATTTCGCTGAAAACATACGGGAAGTGATCCTGGAAGGACAGACCGGAGAATTGATCGAGGGACTGACCAGCGCCGAACTGGACCCGCGCGACCTGCGCGACAGGGAACGGTACCTCCCGCTCTATCTCTGGCATGAGGACGACGAGGTGTCGCGCTACGCCTTCCCCATATCCGGCCAAGGCCTTTGGTCTACCATTCACGGTTTCCTCGCCTTGGAAGACGACCTGGCTACCATTCGCGGCGTCACCTTCTATGATCACGGTGAAACACCGGGCTTGGGCGCTGAGATCGAACAGGATTGGTTTCAATCACAGTTTGAAGGCAAAGTCCTCTACAAGGACGGCGAACCCGCCGACTTTCAGGTTGTCAAGGGGGGCGTGGAACGTCGCTATCCGGAAGGAAATCCCAGCGCCGTGGACGGGATAAGCGGCGCCACCATCACGGCCGACGGAGTGGCCGATTTCATCAATAGGGATTTTCGCCGATACAATCGATATTTTGAAACCATTCGCGGCGAGGGCTGAAGGAAATCGCGTTTTATTGAACCGACTTCACTTGAAACGAGCGCAAAACGGTTCTACAGGTGAATGAGGAATAAAGGATAGGAGTGAGGAACCATGGGAGCACGAACAAAGATCGTCACGGATCCACTGTCGGACAATAATCCGATAACGATTCAAGTCCTCGGCATCTGTTCCGCGCTGGCCATCACGATTCAGGTGGAGAACGCGTTTGTCATGGCCTGCGCGCTGACCTTCGTGCTGACGTCGTCGAACGTGATCATTTCCCTCTTGCGCAAGCTCATTCCCGGCCGTATCCGCATGATCGTTGAGATTTCGATCATCGCCGCGCTCGTCGTGTTGGTGGATCAGACGCTGCGCGCCTTCTTTTTCGAATTATCGCGTCAGCTCAGCATCTTCGTCGCGCTGATCATCACCAACTGCATCGTCATGGGGCGCGCCGAAGCTTTCGCCACGCAGCATCCGCCCGGCCCCTCGCTGCTGGACGGTCTGGGCAATTCCATCGGATACAGCGTGATTATCATTCTGGTGGCTACCGGCAGGGAAATTCTCGGGTCGGGGACCTGGTATGGGATCCGCGTGTTGCCGGAAGCGTATATGGGTAACGGCTTGGCCGTGCTGGCGCCGGGTGCATTCCTCATTTTAGGCATCATCATCTGGATCCAGCGCACGGCAACCAGTAATTTTAAAGATGACTGATACGGGGTAGTCTCATGCATTACATCAGTTTAGCGGTAGAAACGATCTTCATTAATAACATCGTCCTGGCGTATTTTCTCGGGATGTGCTCCTTCCTCGCCTGCTCGAAAAAGGTGGAAACCTCGTTTGGCTTGGGCATGGCGGTCATTTGCGTGCTGACCTTGACCGTCCCCTTCAATTGGTTCATCCAGACGTATTTCCTGCGCGACGGCGCACTGGCCTGGACGGGAATTGAAGCACTGGCCTCCTTGGACCTGTCGTTCCTGAATCTCATCTGCTTCATCGCGGTCATCGCGTCGACGGTGCAATTGGTCGAAATGGTCCTGGACCGCTTCTTCCCGCGCCTCTACACCTCGCTCGGTATCTTCCTGCCGCTGATTACGGTGAACTGCTCCATCCTGGGCGGATCGCTGTTCATGGTCGAGCGGCACTACAATTTCGCCGAATCCGCGGTGTTCGGTTTCTCGGCGGGCGCCGGATTCGCGCTTGCGATCGTGAGCCTGGCGGCGGTGCGCAAGAAGATTCGCTATTCCCAAATCCCGCCCGGCCTGCAGGGGCTCGGGATGACCATGATTCTGACCGGGCTGATGTCCATGGCGTTCATGTGCTTCGCGGGGATCGATCTCTAAAACAGGACGAAACAGATAATGGAAACCATATTGCTCAATATCGTTGCCGGCACGACCATTTTTACCGTCATCATCATGGCGTTGATTGGCGGCATCGTCATCGCCTCCCGCCGACTCGCTCCGGTCGGCGAGGTGGAGGTGGATATCAACAACGGGGATAAGAAACTCACCGTGTCGCCCGGAACCACGTTGCTTAACGTGTTGGCGGAGGAAAGCGTGTTTCTGCCGTCCGCCTGCGGCGGTGGCGGGACCTGCGCGATGTGCAAGTGCACCATTACGGAGGGTGGCGGCGAAATCCTGCCCACGGAAACCGGACACATAAACAAGCAGGAAGCCCGTGCGGGCACGCGCCTCGCCTGCCAGGTGAAGGTCAAGAAGGATATGAAGATCAAGGTCCCGGACGAAGTCCTTGAGATCAAGAAATTCGAGGGCACGGTTCGGTCCAATCATAATGTAGCCACTTTCATCAAGGAATTGATCGTGGACCTGCCCAAAGGCGTGGACCTGAATTTTCAGGCGGGCGGCTATATCCAGATCGATATTCCCAAGTACGAAGTCAACTTCAAGGATTTCAAAATCGAGGAGGAATATCGAGACGCCTGGGATTCCGCCAATCTATGGGATTATAAGGTCGTCAATCGCGAGCCGTGTTTCCGGGCGTACTCCATGGCCAATCACCCCGCCGAAGGCAATATGGTCATGTTGAACGTGCGCATCGCCACCCCGCCCCCGAACATGCCGGACGCCCCGCCCGGCATCGCGTCTTCCTATATCTTCAGCTTGAAACCGGGCGACAAGGTCTGGATCAGCGGCCCGTTCGGTGAATTCTATGCGAAAGACACCAATCGCGAGATGGTCTATATCGGTGGCGGCGCGGGCATGGCGCCGATGCGCAGCCACATTTTCGACCTGTTCGACACCAAGCGCACCGATCGCAAGGTCAGTTTCTGGTACGGCGGACGCTCCAAACGCGAACTCTTCTACATGGAAGATTTCGAAAAGATCGAAAAAGAATTCCCCAATTTCTCTTTCAACGTCGCCCTCAGCGAACCGTTGGAGGAAGATAATTGGGACGGGCCCACCGGATTTATTCATACCGTGGCCCACGAGTATTTGAAGGATCATGAAGATCCGACGGAAATCGAGTACTATCTATGCGGCCCCCCGCCGATGATTGCGGCCGTCAACAAGATGCTGTACGACCTGGGCGTCGAACAGGAAATGATCGCCTACGACGAGTTCGGCTAAGTACACGTACGCGGCGTCGCGCGACGATACGCGACGCCCAACTGCGACCCGATCAGTGATCCCGCTTCCTCGCGGAGAGGAAGGAGCAGTACACGCGCACCAATGAAAGTCATTCAACCCAGACCCTTTAATCCCCGCAAGACGATCTTTGTCGGAACGGTGATTCTGATTCTGATCATTGTCGCCATTCGCCGAGACCCGCCCGGCCCCGAACATATCCACTGGACCGGCCGGACCATGGGTACGCATTACGACATTAAAATCGCCCATTCCCCCTTATCCGTCGCCGACAGCCGACGACTCAATCTTGAGATCAAGAACTATTTCCTGCAACTCAACGAAGAGATGTCCACGTATATCGAGGACAGCGAAATCAGCCGGTTCAACCGGCGCGCCGACACGGATCCCGTCCCCGTCTCCGCCTCATTCGCCCTCGTCACGCGCGAAGCGTTGCACTGGGCCGAACGCACGGACGGGGCATTCGATCCGACCCTGGACCCGTTGATCAACCTTTGGGGGTTCGGCCACGACGCAAGCCCGGGCGCTCCTTCGGAACAGGACATCGCAGCCACGCTCGAACAGATCGGCTACGATGGCGTCCGGGTACCGGATGATTTTCATCTCCAAAAAGAGCATCCGGACGTGCAACTCAATCTCAACGCCATAGCAAAAGGCTACGCGGTGGACGGCGTTGCGAATCTCATCCGTCTTTACGGCGCCACCAATTACTACGTTGAAATCGGCGGCGACCTGGTGGTTTCCGGCGTAAACCGCGAACGGATGCCTTGGCGCATCGGCGTAGAATTGCCCGATCCCGCCGCCGCACCCGGCGAACGGCTTCACGGCATCGCTCACTTAAGCTCGGGCGCCATGGCCGGTTCCGGAAATTATCGGCAATTCCGGATCGATGAGACGGGAGAAACGATCTCACATATTCTCGATCCGCGAACCGGACACCCGGTCCGACATGACCTGGCCGGGGTCAATGTATGGTCCGAAACCTGTATGGTCGCCGACGCCATCGCCACCGCGCTGATCGTCATGGGTACGGAGGAAGGTCGCGCCTGGATCGAGGAGGTCCCGGAAGCAGAAGCCGTTTTCTTTGAACGAGCCGATGAAGACACCTTTCGCGCATTCTATTCGTCCGGCTTCGAAAAGGTGGCCGGATATGAGGAAATGCCGACTACACCGGTATCAGACTGATCGTTCCGATTCGCGCTCCAAGCCGGTTGCGGGGACAAAAGGCTTTATTCCTCCCATCTTATTCTGTAGAACCCATCGCAAATCCGCGGGTGGCCGGTGCTCGCAACAGGGAAAAGAAATATGCCCCGTAAAGACAATGTAGATCTGATTTGTGATATCGCGGAACTCGCGGGACTATTTGAGCGTAGCAGCAGCCTCGAAGATTTTCTCGACACGGCCACCAGCATCATCGCCTGGCACATGAAAGCCGCCGTATGTTCCATTTATTTGTACGAAGAGGACACCGGCGAGTTGGTGCTCCGCGCTACGCAAGGCCTTGATCCCGCCGCTGTGGGGACCGTGCGCCTGGCCCCGGGCGAAGGCATCACGGGGCTCGCGCTCAAGGAATTGCGCCCTATTTGTGAAGAACGCGGATCCCGTAATCCCGGGTTCAAACATATTCCGGGCATCCGCGAGGAAGAGTACGAAGCCTTCCTCGCCGTCCCCATTCTGCGCGGCCTGACACGGGTCGGAGTGCTTGTAGCGCAGGATCCCCAGCCGAACTACTTTGACGAAAACGATGTCAAGGCCCTGCGCGCCATCGCCGGTCAATTGGCTACCACGATTGAAAACGCCAACCTCCTGATGGGTATTCACCAGGCGGCCCGTGCGCCGGAAGAGGAGCCGTCACGCGCGCAACCCCGCTTCCTTCAAGGGAAATCGGTGTCCGAAGGACTCGCCAAAGGAAAGGCGTCCATTATCGGCATGATAGACGACGAAGCCTTGCGCGCCTTTGACGAAGATCCGACCCCGCGCACATTGGATGATTTTCACCGCGCGTTACAGGAAACAGAAGATCAATTGGCGGCTTTGCAACAGGACCTCGAAGAGCGATTATCGGATGTCGCTTCGCTGATATTCAACGCGCACCTGCTGATTTTGAAGGACGCGGAATTCTCCGGCGCCGTTGAGCGGATGATTCGCGAAGGGACCCCGCCGCAGAAAGCGGTTTCGGCCATTGTACATCGTTACATCAACCTCTTTGCCAACAGCTCGAATCCGCGCTTACGAGAAAAGGTGCTGGACGTGAAGGATCTCGGACATCGCCTCCTCCTCAATTTGATGTCGCACGATCCGGCCTTGGCCGATTACGAAGGGCGTATCATTATCGCGGCCGAACTGCTGCCCTCAGAATTGCTCAAACTGGCCGCACAACGCGCCGCAGGGATTGTCCTGCTCTCCGGGAGCACGACCTCTCACGTCGCTGTCCTGGCGCGATCCTTGCGCATTCCCGCGGTGTTGATCGAAGGCGCCCTACCTCTTGAATTCGCCGAAGACAAGCCCCTGCTGCTCGACGCCAATCAAGGCACGCTCTACATCGAACCGGGCGATGAAGTCCTCGCGTCGTACGATCGCCTGATCGATGAACAAAAGCGCATTGAACACCTGGAACCGCAGGTTGAACCGGAAACGTATTCCGCCGACGGCGTGCGCATCCGGCTCTTCGCCAATATCAACCTGCTCAGCGACATCGATTACGCCCTGCGCCTGAAAGCGGAAGGCATCGGACTGTATCGCAGCGAATTCCCCTTCATCGTGCGTGACAACTTCCCTTCTGAAGAAGAGCAATGCCGGATTTACAGCCGCATCGTAAAACGGCTGGAAGGCGCAAGCGTCACGCTGCGCACCCTTGACGTGGGCGGCGACAAAGCCCTGCCATACGCGCCCTCCGGGAATGAGGCCAATCCTTTTCTGGGGCTGCGCGCCATCCGGTTTTCCTTACGTAACCGCGCCATTTTCGAGCAACAACTTCGCGCCATGCTGCGCGCGGGAGCCCATCACCCCATACGGATCATGTTTCCGTTGATTTCCTCTGTGGACGATTTCGTTCATGCCCGTTCGATCGTGCAGCATTGCATCAAGGAACTGGACTCGGAGAACATTCCCCACAACAACGATCCGCAATTGGGGTTGATGGTCGAATTGCCGTCCGCCGTGGAAATGATTGAGGACCTGAGCCGTAACGCCGACTTCCTCAGCATCGGTACGAACGATCTGATTCAACACATGCTTGCCGTTGATCGCACGAACGAGGAAATCGCCGACCTCTATGTACCCCATCATCCCGCCGTCTTGCGCGCCCTGCACCGAATTGCCGAAGCGGCCCGCAGTGCGGGCATCGACGCCTCCGTTTGCGGTGATATTGCCGCGAACCCGCACATGCTTGTCTTCCTGCTCGGTTGCGGCATACGCACGTTCAGCGTGGACGCGCGGTACCTGCCCCGCATCCAGAAACTGGTCGGACAGACAGACGTTCGGCAGGCGCACGAAAAGACATTGCACGCACTTCGTTTAACGCGCATCAGCGATATCGAGGACTATTTGGCAATAAAGTGAAACCACTCGTCGTATGATTCATCAACGCACATTCACACTCAGCACCAAGGGGCACGGGGACATGCACCGGATCGACGACGCGTTGCAGGAAATACTTGCCGAATCCGATATACGAACCGGCACGGTGCACGCCTTTAATGTCGGCAGCACGGGCGCCATCGTCATGATCGAACTGGAACCCGGCTTAATCGAGGACCTGCCTGCTATTCTGAACAAGCTTATTCCGCCGAGCAGACATTATGGCCATGAGCAAGCCTGGCACGACGGCAACGCCCATTCCCATCTGCAAGCCACGCTCCTGGGGCCGGACATCACCGTGCCGGTTCGCGAAGGCAGCCTGGCCTTGGGCACCTGGCAACAAATCGTGCACGTGGAATGCGACGTGCGACCCCGCCAACGGGAAATCGTCGTTACCGTGACAGGCGAATAATCAGGGTCGTCAAAGACGATCACGTCGAGGCGGCAACTTCTTTCTTCCCCTCTTTCCCGGGTTCACACGGTTCGCTATTGCCGTCCACGGTTTCCCCGCACGCCGCGCAACGGATGGGCTGCCCGTCAAAGTCGCGCGCCGCCCGACCGCAGGAGGTAAAGGTCTTATTTCGAAAGATAAGGCCGATCGACATGGCCAGAATGCAGATCGCGATGATAACAACGGCCGCAATGATATAGGTCAACACTTGCATGGGATCCTCTTCGGTAAATTCGTGTCTACTGTCAATATACGGAACCCGTTTCCTCTGTCAAATACGCCCCATCCGTCGGCGTTTTTTTCGCAAGGCCCTCTTTACCTTTTTGCCGAACCCGATTATCATGGCCTCCGTATGTCACGCGCCCTACGAATGCACGGGCGTCAATATGCTACCGAGCGAGGCTGGAACATTGAATAACAACGATCAATCTCAGGCTTTCAAAACGCTGCTCCGCGCCATTGGTCTATATTTGCTCGTGCTGGGCGCTCTGCTGATGGTGGCGCCCGCGTTTCTGTTCAGGCTGTTGGGGGAATGGAATCCGGCCCCGTTGGTGGTCTGGCGCTGGCTTGGCGCAGCGGCGGCAGCCGGCGGCTTAGGCATCTTCCTCTCGGCTCCGTATCCATCGCGTAGCTGGCGACTGCTGCTGGCCGGCGGCGTGGCCATGCTGCTCATGTTGATCATCACGATCAGCGCCATCATAAGCGGCGGCATTACCGATTCCCTGGGCTGGGCCGTCGTAATCATAAACTTGATTCCCTTTCTGCCGCTTGCTTTTGTGCTTATGCGCATAGCGAGTGAACCCGCCGCCCCCATCACACCGGCGCCGCTCCAGCAAGACCTGAATCTCGAACAGTACAAAACACAGGAAGGCCGTTCGTTGGATTCACTCTCCCGGGAGTCCCCGGTCTTGTTGGTGTTGCTGCGTCACCTGGGATGCACCTTCTGCCGGGAAACCCTGGCCGACATTGCCGCGCGCCGCCACGAGATCGAGTCCGCAGGCGCGCGTATCGTCTTCGTGCATATGGGCGTAGACGACAAAGCGGCTTATCTTTTCGAACGCTATCACCTCGAAGATATTCCCCGGATCAGTGATCCCGAGGCCAACCTTTATCGCCGGCTCGGACTGCCGCGCGCCAGTTTCATACAGGTGTATGGCCCCGGCATGTGGAAATACGTGATTCAATCCGTTCTCCTCGACGGCCATGGCATGGGACAAATTGTCGGCGACCGCTTTCAGATGCCGGGCGCCTTCCTCGTCGACCGCGGTTCCGTGGTCGGCGGCTTCCGCCACCAGCGCATTTCCGATCATCCGGACTATCTGAGCATCGTTCAATGCGCGGCGCCGGCGGAAGAAATGCAATATTAATGCCCGCCCCTTCGCAAGCAAGCGTGCTGCTGACCGGGGCCACGGGCTATATCGGCGGCCGCCTGCTTCGACGTATGACGGACGCCGGCCACGAGATCCGTGCGTTGGCGCGTCGTCCGGAACACATACGCATGCGCGCCCCGAACCTCCGCGTTATTCAAGGCGATCTGCTCGATCCGTCCACCCTGGCCCCGGCCATGGAGGGGGTGGGCACCGCCTATTACCTCGTACATTCCATGAGCTCGACAGGGGCGTATATGGAAATCGATCGCAAAGCGGCATCCCATTTTGCCGAAGCGGCGCGGTTATACCGGCTGCGGCGCATCATCTATCTCGGCGGCCTCGCCCAAACCACGCCCGACATACCGCTCTCCAAACACATGGCCAGCAGACATGAAGTCGGAGAGATCCTCCGGACGTCGGGCGTGCCGGTCACGGAACTGCGTGCATCGATCGTCATCGGTTCCGGGAGCCTGTCGTTCGAACTCATCCGCGCACTGGTTGAACGATTGCCTGTGATGATCACTCCGCGTTGGGTCGATATCATGGCCCAACCCATCGGGATCGAAGATCTACTCAACTACTTGATGCTGGCGGCTGATCAGACGGGGGACGCCAATCGCATCTACGAAATCGGAGGCGCCGATCAAGTATCCTATGGCGGCCTAATGCGTGAGTACGCCCGGCAACGCGGGCTCCGGCGCTGGATGTTGCCCGTTCCCCTGTTGACTCCTCATCTGTCCAGTCTCTGGCTGGGGCTGGTCACACCTATCTATGCGCGAGTCGGCAAGGCCTTGATCTCCAGCATCCGAAACGCCAGCGTCGTCAATGATACCAGCGCCTTGCATTATTTTCCGCTACGCCCAAGCGGCCTGAGCGAAATCATCAGCCAGGCGCTTCGGAACGAAGATCGGGATTATGCGGAGACCCGTTGGTCCAGTGCGCTCTCCTCGCTCGGCACGCTTCCGCATCCGCCGGGGAACGGGATGGGAACGCGCATTGTCGATTCCCGCACACGTCGAGTTCCCGTCCCGCCCGATGTCGCTTTCGCGCCGATACAAAGCATTGGGGGTTCGAATCGATGGTATTATGCCAATTTCCTGTGGCAAATTCGGGGCTGGCTGGACCTGATGGCCGGCGGCGCCGGTCTGCGACGCGGGCGACGACATCCCGTGGAATTGGCGCCCGGCGATACCTTGGATTGGTGGCGCGTAGAAGCCATCGAACCCGGTCGCCGCCTTCGTCTCTACGCGGAAATGAAGGTGCCGGGCCGCGCCTGGCTGGAGTTCGAAGTCACTCCGCACGCGTCGGGCTCGGAAATCCGGCAAACCGCTTTATTCGACCCCGCCGGGCTCGGCGGTCGCTTGTACTGGTACGCGCTGTATCCCGTCCACGTGCTGATCTTCGCCGGCATGCTTCGCGCCATCGCACGCCGCGCCGTCACTGCACATTCAGCATCCCGCTCAGCCCGGCAATCCTGAACATGCTCTTGATCTCGGGCGACGCATTGACGACTGAAAACATGCCGGTATCTACCCGTCCATTGGCTTGAATACATAACCGGAAGAACATGGACGAGATATACTCCACTTCCTCCAGGTCGAAGACCACGGCTCCCACAGCGCTTTCAACCTGTTCAAGCACCTCCTCCTCCAACGCCTGACAGACGGGCGTGTCCAAGCGCCCGCGGAAGACGCAATGCAACGCGGCACCGGACTGTTTGAATTTTACCATCATTACCTCCGCTCAATGCGCTATGCGGCGCCGCCATAACCCGACAGACAAATGTCGGCTAGAGCCGGAACTACAAGCAGTTTTTCTTTTAGAACGTCAACTCGGAATCGGTCACCGCCCCCTCCGAGGCGGAGCTCACATGGGCCGCGTATTTGGCCAATACCCCGCGCGTATAGCGCGGCTTCGGCTTCTTCCATTTCGATAGGCGCCGTTGTAATTCCGCCGCCCCGATATCCAGGGACAAGGTGCGCTTTTGCGCATCGATCGTAATAGGATCGTTATTCCGGATTACGGCGATCGGTCCGCCCACAAACGCTTCAGGCGTAATATGCCCAACGACGAACCCATGGCTGCCACCTGAAAAACGCCCGTCCGTGATCAGCGCGACATCCTTGCCAAGACCCTTGCCCATTACCGCAGACGTCGGCGCCAGCATTTCGCGCATACCCGGTCCCCCTTTCGGACCTTCCTGACGAATCACAATGACGTGTCCCTTTTTGATCGTCCCGTCCAGAATGGCTTTCAATGCCGCCTCTTCCGAATTATACACCCGCGCCTTGCCCGTGAACCGGGTGCCTTCTTTGCCGGATATCTTGGCCACCGCCCCCGTCGGCGCCAGATTACCGCGTAAGACAACCAGATGCCCCGTCTTCTTGATGGGATCATTGAGCGGCCGAATAACCTCCTGTTTCTTCGGATAGGGTTTGACCCCTCTCAGGTTCTGCTTGATCGTCTTTCCGGTCACCGTCAAACAATCGCCATGCATCAACCCTTCCTCAAGCAGGATCTTCATCAACGGAACGGTTCCGCCGATCTTCACCAACTCGGCCATCACAAAACGGCCGCTCGGCTTCAGGTCCGCCACCACGGGCACCTTGCGACCAATCCGGTTGAAGTCGTCCAGTTTCAAGCGGACACCGGCCGTATCCGCCATGGCCAGCAGATGCAGGATCGCGTTGGTTGATCCCCCCAGCGCGGTCACCATGACGATGGCGTTCTCAAACGCCTCCTTCGTCATGATATCACTAGGACTAATGCCTCGCTTGATCATTTGCATGACCGCCGCACCGGCCTGACGGCAATCCGTCACCTTCGCCTTCGAAATCGCCGCCTGCGCCGAACTATTGGGTAAACTCATACCCAACGCCTCGATCGCCGAAGCCATGGTATTCGCCGTGTACATGCCTCCGCAGGAACCGGCGCCGGGAATGGAACAACATTCGATCTCCTTCAGTTCCTTGTTGCTTATATCCCCGCGCGCATGGCCGCCGACCGCCTCGAATACGGACACGATATCCACGTCCTTGCCACGGTGTCGCCCCGGCAGGATCGTCCCGCCGTAAACAAATATGGACGGGCGATTCAAGCGCGCCATGGCCATGAGACAGCCCGGCATGTTCTTGTCGCATCCGCCCACCGCAACCACGCCGTCAAACCCCTCGCAGGCCGCAACCGTCTCAATGGAATCGGCAATGACTTCGCGGGATACCAACGAGTATTTCATGCCCTCCGTACCCATAGAAATCCCGTCGGAAATGGTAATCGTACCGAAAACGACCGCCTTCCCGCCGGCCTCGTCCACGCCCCGCGCCGATTCGTCGGCCAATTTGTCGATGTGCATGTTGCAGGGGGTTACCATGCTCCACGTGGACGCAATACCCACTTGGGATTTCTTGAAATCCG
>SLGY01000198.1 GCA_007136425.1 Kiritimatiellia bacterium | reverse complement strand
GGCCTGCTCGACTGCCCGCACTACACGCGGCCGGAGCGCGTCGAGGGACGGTCGGTGCCGCGGGTGCTGCTCGACGGTAACCACGACGCGATCCGGCGCTGGCGGCTTGCGAGCGCACTGGAGAGAACGCGCACCTGGCGGCCGGAGCTTCTGGCCGCGCGCGAACTGAGCGTCGAGGAGCGTGCGCTGCTCGACGAGGATGCCGCGAAAGCGGATCAGGACAACGAACACTGAATGGCCCCGGGGGCCCAAACGGACGGGTGAAGACCAATGAGCGAGCTGATCCAGGCAATCGAACAGGAACAGATGACCCGCGAGGTGCCGGATTTCCAGGCCGGCGACACCGTGGTCGTGCAGGTGAAGGTCACCGAGGGTAACCGTGAGCGTCTGCAGGCGTTCGAGGGCGTCGTGATCGCGCGCCGCAACCGTGGCCTGAACTCCTCGTTCACGGTGCGCAAGATGTCGCACGGCGAGGGCGTGGAGCGCGTGTTCCAGACCTACAGCCCGGCGATCGGAGACATCCAGGTCAAGCGCCGGGGCGACGTGCGTCGCGCGAAGCTCTACTACCTGCGCGGACTCACGGGCAAGGCGGCGCGGATCAAGGAAAAGGTCTGACGCCGCGCGCCGGCCGCATGGCCCCGCGGCTGCCGTCTTCCGCCACTGCTGTCCGTCGGGCGCTTGCCCGGCGGTCGGCGGTGAGGCGCGCCATCGGCTAGAATCTGGCCCCTGTTGCCACTGCCGCAGGCGTCCGTTGAATGGCCACCGAATCTTCCGCCCGTCCGAATCCCCTGGTCCGCGCCCTGAAATTCGTCTGGGGCCTGCTCGACGGCGTCCGGCGCGTCGTGCACCTGGTGCTGATGCTCGTGGTCCTCGCGCTGATCATCGCGGCGTTGACGCCGCGCCCCGTGGAAGTGCCCAGTGGCGCGGCACTGGTCCTCGACCCCACCGGTCGCCTCGTCGAAGAACTCTCCGGTGATCCCATAGACCGTGCGATCGCGCAGGCGCGTGGCGACGTGCTGAGCGAAACGCGGGTGCGCGATCTCGTCCACAGCCTGGAGGCCGCGCGCGACGATGACCGCATCGAGGTCGTCGTGCTGCGCCTGGACAGGCTCAGTGGCGGCGGTCTCAGCAAGCTCCAGCAGTTCGCCGCGGCCATAGACGCGTTCCGCGCGAGCGGCAAGCGCGTCATCGCCTACGGTGAGATGCTGACGCAGGCGCAGTACTACGTCGCCGCGCACGCCGACGAGGTTTATACCCATCCGTTCGGCGGGGTCTACGTCGAGGGGCTGAGCTACTTCCCGCTGTATTTCGGCGATGCGTTGGAACGCCTGCGCGTGGACGTGAACGTGTTCGGCGAGGGGCGCTACAAGACCGCCTTCGAGCCGCTGTATCGCAGCGACATGAGTCCCGAAGACCGGGAAATGGCGGAGGCCTTCCTCGGGTCGCTCTGGAGCGACTGGAAAGAGGGTGCGGCCGCGGCGCGCGGGCTGGATGCGGAGGTGTTCGAGCGTCACATCGAAGGGCTCGTCAGTGCGCTCGGTGAAGCCGAGGGCAGCTTCGCACGCCTCGCCCTCGAGCGTGGGTTCGTCGATGGCACCCTGCACCGAGACGAGTTCCGCGACCGCATGCGCGAGCTGGTCCCCAACGACGCCGACCCCGACAAGGGATTTCGAGGCATCGGTTTCCGGCACTACCTCGCCGCGCTTGGCCAGAAGTCGACGCGCACGCCGAAGGCTGCGGCCGATGCGGGCCGTGTCGCCGTCGTCGTCGCGGCTGGCGAGATCCTGCCGGGCCAGCAGCCGCCCGGCACCATCGGTGCCGACTCCACCGCCGAGCTGATCCGTCGCGCGACCGACGACGAGGGCATCCGGGCGCTCGTGCTGCGAGTGGACTCGCCGGGCGGCAGTGCTTATGCGTCGGAAATTGTGCGACGCGAGGTCGAGCGTTTCCATGACACCGGGCGCCCGGTCATCGTATCGATGGGCAGTGTGGCGGCATCGGGCGGGTACTGGATATCGATGAATGCCGACCAGATCTGGGCGAGCCCCACGACGATCACCGGTTCCATCGGCGTGCTCGGCATCATGCCCACCGTCCAGAGAAGCCTTGAGCGCATCGGCATCGCCAGCGACGGGCTTGGCACGACATGGCTGGCCGGTGCGGTGCGTCCCGACCGCGAACTCGGTGAGGATGCCCGCGACCTGCTGCGGCTGAGTATTGCCGGAATCTATTCCAGTTTCGTCGAACAGGTTGCCGAAAGCCGTGGTATGAGCCTCGAAGAAGCCGATGCGGCCGCCCAGGGCCGCGTATACAGCGGCCGCGAGGCGCGCGAGCGCGGCCTCGTCGACGAGCTCGGCGACCTCGACGATGCCATCTCGGCCGCGGCGGGTTTCGCCGGAATAGACGACGATGCGCTGGTGGTCGAGTACATCGAGCGTGAACTCACCTTCATGCAGCGCGTCGCGCTGCAGTTCGCCAATGCTTCGGGTCCCGTGGCGACGCTGGCGCATCGCTGGCTGGCCGGTCATCGCAGCGAGCGGATCGAGGCGCTGCTGGAACGCGTGAACAGCGGTCTCAAGCCTTTCGAGGCGTTCGGAGATCCGCGCGGGCTGGTGCTGCACTGTTTCTGCGAGGTTGAATAAACATACGGGAGGTCAGGATGATCGATGTCGTGCGAGCCGCCACCATTGCCGCACTCGCGGGCCTGCTCGGCGCCGCGCCGGCACTCGCCGACCAGCCCGACGGCGACAACGGGTGGTCGGTGGACGAACCACCGGGCGAGTGGCACACGGTCAGCATCGACACTGACGAATTCACCTGGTCCGATGTCGACGTCTCGCCGGACGGGCAACACTTCGTCTTCCACATGCTCGGCGACATTTATCGGGTCACCATCGACGGCGGCGAGGCCGAGGCGCTGACCTCGGGCATCGCGTGGAACTTCCAGCCCAGGTTCAGTCCCGACGGCAGCGAAATCGCGTTCATCAGCGACCGTTCCGGTGCCGAGAACGTCTGGATCATGGACCCCGACGGCTCAAATCCCCGACAGGTCACCGACGAACGCGAGCACCTGCTGCACAATCCCGCGTGGTCGCCCGATGGCGACTGGATCGCGGTGCGCAAGGGGTACGTGTCGAGGAGAAGCATTCCCGCCGGGTCGATCTGGCTCTACCACCGTGGCGGCGGCAGTGGCGTCGAACTCGTGGAACGGCTGCACGGTGACCAGTCGGAGAAGAACATCGCCGAGCCCGAGTTCTCCCGTGATGGCCGCTACGTGTACTTCAGCCAGGACGTCACGCCGGGCCGGGTGTGGGAATACAACAAGGACGCGAACACCGGCGTGTTCGCGATCCGCCGCATCGACCGCGAGACGGGTGAGCAGCGCGACGTGGTCGCCCGCCCGGGCGGCGCCGTCAGGCCGCGGATCTCGCCGGAGGGCTCGAAGCTCGCGTTCGTGCGCCGCAACCCGCTGGAACTCACCAGTCGGCTGATGGTGCGCGACCTCGATTCGGGCATCGAGCGCACGCTTCATGATGGGCTCGATCGCGACAAGCAGGAAACCAGCGGCGACATGGGCAACTATCCGGGTTTCGGCTGGCTGCCCGACGAATCCGGTCTGGTCGTCTGGAGTGGCGGCGGCTTCGACCGCGTGTCGATGGATGGCGAGGTCGAACGCATCCCGGTGCGCGTGCGTACCGAGCGACGCATACGCCCCGCGCTGCGCCGTGAGGTCGCCGTCGACGTCGACGAAGTCGACGTGAACATGCTGCGCTGGACGCAGTACAGCCCCGACGGGCGTCTCGCCGTCTACCAGGCGCTGGGGCATGTGTGGATACATGACCTGGAGCGCGACGAGCGCCGACGTCTGACGAACCAGCAGGATCACTGGGAATTCCACCCGTCCTTTTCACCGGACGGTACACGGGTGGTCTACACGACCTACGACGACGAGGCGCTGGGCAGCGTGCGCATTGCACCGGTGGGTCGCGGCCGAACGCGTGTCCTCAGCGAGGCACCGGGGCATTACGTGGAGCCGCGTTTCTCCCCGGACGGCAGGCGCGTGGTGTTCCGGCGCATCGCCGGCGGCGGCCTGGTGTCGCCGACGTGGTCCGAGCACACCGGCCTGTACGTGGTCGATGCCGACGGCGGCAATCTGCGCCATGTCACCGACACCGGCGGCCGCCAGCCGTCATTCTCGCCCGACGGTGAGCGCGTGCTCTACGCCGAGGCCACCGAGGGTAGGCGGCTCGCGCTGCGCAGCGTTAACCTCAACGGCGGCGACCGTCGCGACCATCTCGCCGGCGACTGGATCACCGACTACAGCGTGTCGCCCGACGGCCGCTGGGTCGCTTTCACGGAACACTTCCGGGTCTGGGTTGCGCCGTTCGCCACCGCCGGGC
>SLGY01000017.1 GCA_007136425.1 Kiritimatiellia bacterium | reverse complement strand
GGGTCTGCCCTCATCCCGAAAAACGCCCTCAAACTCAACCCAAAAACAATAACTTTGCGGTCTTTGCGATCTTCGCGGGCTTTGCGTTAAAATCTTCCGCTTCGTGCAACATGCGGGCTAGTCCTGCCCCAGTTCCACGTTCCAATAGGCCAGATCCACGAAGTGACGCCAACTGTGATCGATCGATTTCCCGAACTTGATTTCGATAAAGGGCCGCCATCGCGGCTTGCGCGGTTCGCGTATCAACCGCATGCGCGCCTCTTCCGGCGTGCGACTGCCCTTGCGCCGATTGCACGGCACACAACTGCAGACGACGTTCGTCCATGTCGTGCGACCGCCGCGCTGACGCGGTACCACGTGATCGATGTTCAAGTCCTTGCGTTCGAATTTCACGCCGCAATACTGGCACGTATTCTTGTCCCGCTCGAAGAGGTTGTTGCGCGTGAATTTTACTTCCTTGTTCGGCATGCGATCGAAGAACAGCAACACAATGATGCGCGGAATACGGATACGCACGGTAATGGAGCGGATAATGTCGTCGCCGTCGTGTGCCTCGGACAGGTCGCACCATTCGCGGAAGGAAAAGGTGTTGAACGCGCCGCCGTCCTCATAAACCACTTGGGCGTGCCCGGTATAGAGCAGAGCCATGGCGCGCTCAACACTGCAAATGTTGACCGCCTGCCATAGCCGGTTAAGAACCAGCACATTGTAATCTGCCGTCACGGCGCTCATAGCAAGCCTCGTAAGAAGGCGCGTACCTTAGCACGAGGCGCGCATCCTGTCAAAAGGCCCCAACATTCTTCCGCACTTCTGCGGCCATTCCGCCCAGGGTCATTCAGTTCTCTGCAATGAATTCGCGCGTTGCTCTTTGGCGATGCTATGTCGCTTTGTTTAATACAAAGGACTCCTTGCTGATTTATTTGGGTGACACATCGCGCGTGTTTCTGTAGGGGCTTCGCTTGCGAAGACCAAGCACTACCCAAATTCCCGGTCCGCGCAAGCGCGGCCCCTACAAAGAAAGCCCACGGGGATGCTCATAAGAGAAGAACCTCAATGGGGATGCGGTCATCGCGTCCCCCAGCTTATCCACACCAAGCAGTGAAGAGCCATAGGAAACCGATTGCTCGACAAAGAGTTCGCTTGGAGAACTGAATGACCCTGGCTCAGGCTTTCCCGCCGCCTTTGCGTTTGGCGCCTTTCTTCGGCGGTGTACGAGGCGGTGCGGGCGGCGGCGTCGAGGCGGCTTGCTCAGCTTCCGCCGCTTTCCGCGCCGCGAGGCGACGGCGATACAACATCTGCTGCACGATCATCAACACGTTCTGCGTGGACCAGTACAGGGCAAGGCCGGACGCGAAATTGTACAGCAGCACGAGCATCATAACCGGCATGACGCGCATCATCATCTTGTGCATCTGCTGTTGCCGTTCGTCGCCGCTGCTGGGCATGGGCGTAAGCTTCTGCTGGAAGAACATGGTTACGGCCATGAAGATTGGCAGCGTATTGATCGGCAACGGCAACACGTCGCCGAGAATCCCTTCCGGCTCACTGAGATCGCTGATCCAAAGGAAACCGGCGAAGCGCAGTTCAATGGCCGTGCGCAGCAGGTAGAAAAGCCCGATGAATACCGGAATCTGAACAAGCATGGGCAGACAGCCGCCGAGCGGATTGACCTTGTGCTCCTTGTACATCTCCATCACGGCCTGCTGCCGTTTCTGGGGATCGTCCTTGTGTTTCTCGTTCAGCTCCTTCATGAGCGGCGCGAGTTCCTGCATGCGCCGCATGCTCTCCGTGCCCTTATGCGTCAACGGCCAGAACACGATGCGGATGATCACCGTCAGCAACATGATCGCGACCCCGTAATTGCCGAAGAGCCCGTACAGCCCGGCCAGGCCCCACAT
The DNA here is from genome assembly GCA_007136425.1 of Kiritimatiellia bacterium. GTDB lineage: Bacteria > Verrucomicrobiota > Kiritimatiellia > SLAD01 > SLAD01 > SKZA01. The sequence goes on along the minus strand of SLGY01000017.1, from coordinate 2,523 downwards.
CAGCGCCGTGGCAAAGAACCGGATCGGCGCCCAGCCCAGTTCCATGATGCGATCCTGATGGAAGCCGAGATCGGACAGGCGATCCAGCTTCTGCGGCCCGACATACAGCACGGCCTCGCGCGAAAAGGTGTCTCCCACCCCCAACACGCTTTCCGGGAATTGCAGGGCGGCCCAGATTTCCGCCGGATCGTTGCCCTCACCGCGTTTCGCATACACCACACAGTCTTCCGTCGCGAGATCGCGCGGACGCAGGCTCTGCACAAAATACTTGTTCTTCACCGCCACCCAATCAACGGGCGTGTTGAGCGGATGCCGAATCGTGGTGGCGGACGTGTCCCGCAACCATTTCGGAATTTCCCGGGCCCAGCGTTTCACGGAATCGGCGGGCAACAACGTGTCCACGCCGAGCGGAAACATGCCGTACGTGCTGGTGGCGCCCGGCATGGGTTTCATACGTCCCGTGCGCAGGCCGTAACCGGGTAATTGCAAGGGATGATCCGCGATATTGATGAACGAATCCCGGACTTCAAACAGGTAATCGTCCGTCACCCGGATTTCGCGAACAAAACGCAATCCGTAATCCATCTCGCGCGTGAACCGGACGCCGTTGTCCAACGGCGATAGTTCGAAATCATGGCGGACGCCCACACCGGCCATTCCCTCGATGCCCAGCGCCGCGGTGCCTTCGAAATCCATGACGATGGGATCGCTATCCGGCTCGTCGAATTCGGGATAATCCTTGAGCACAACCTCGCGAATCGTACCGCCGCGCGATGAAAACGTCGCCACCATGCGCTCGGTCTCCACGTGGTGCAAACGCTCTTCGACGCGCTCCTCGGGCGGCTCGACCTCCTCGACCTCTTCGACCTCGACCGGCTCCGCAGGGCGCTCCGGCTCGCGCAGGGCCACGGGCTCGCGGGTGTCCGGGACGAATTCCTCCGGCTCGCGCTCGTCCGGCGCCGGTTCGGCCACTTCCACCGCCGTCGGCTCCGCCTCGTCCGGCTCCTGCACTTCCACCGCCTCGGGCTCCGGCCCGTCGGGGAAAAACAACGGCTTAATGACATGGCGATCGAGCGGCGCCCACAACAACCACAAGCCGAACAAGGCCACCAGAATCAGAATATCTTTTTTGTTCATGATTACGCCAACACTAAACTATGAATCGTGCCGCGTACTCGCGGCGTTTTCGGCCTCTTCACGCCCCTTCGGTTCCGGTACGGGATCGTACCCGCCGTCATTCCACGGGTGACACCGGCATATGCGCGATACGCCCAACGCCGACCCCTTCAACGTGCCGTGCTTTTCCAGCGCCTCGATAAAATACGCCGAACAGGACGGATAAAAGCGACAGTTCGGTCCGAACAACGCGGACAGCGTCATTTGGTAGAACCGAATCAGCACTATCATGATCCTGCGCATGGCCATCCCACTGGAGGGGCAACCTCCCGAAGCTGTCTCAAAATCTCTTAAGCAAGCCCGCCGACCGCTTGTAGGCCGGGGCTCTGTCCCCGGCGTCTTCAAGATGGTTTTGAGACAGCCAGTCCCGTTCGCCCCGCTTACGTGTCAATCAGGCCGGCCCGGCCGCACAGCGCCATGAGCTCATGTTCCACCTGGTCGGCCGTAGCCCGAAGAATCGCGCCCCGGGCCACCAGTATTACATCCACTCTGCCGGATAAACGGTGCCGATTCAAGCGCCAAGCCTCACGCAGTCGACGGCGCGCTTTGGAACGGTCCACGGCGCCGCCCACTTTCCGGCTCGCAATCACCCCGAGACGTCGACGCGCGTCCGGCGCCGTCCCGACCCATAACACCATACGCCGCCCCACATACGAGCGCCCCTGCGCAAAGATACACTGAAATTGCGCGTTCCGGGTGAGACGTTGGGACCGGGACAAGCCCCGGTCCGGTTTCTCATGCGGGCCGTCCACCGACGGCAACGCCCCGTCCCGCCCGGGCCCCGATCCGGGTTGCGCCTTCATAGGGCATCCCGGCTTAGACGGAAAGGGTCTTGCGCCCCTTCCGCCGACGGCGCGCCAGCAGCTTCCGGCCGCCGGCCGTGCTCATCCGTTCACGGAACCCGTGCTTGCGTTTGCGTTTGATCTTCGATGGCTGATATGTCCGCTTCGTCATGCAATCCTCACATTCTTCTCGATAAAAAGCCCGCTCAAGCTATCAGCTTTCCCCCCCGTGTCAATCCCTTTGCCCCCGCGCAATGAAACAAAAGCAAGGCCACGTTTTCCAATCGTTGGAAGCAAATTCCGCGAATTTTCCAATCGTTGGAAGAAATTCCGCCGTTTTTTCCAATCATTGGAACTTTTTTCGTCTGTTTTTCCAATCGTTGGAAGAAAAATGACACCGGTTTTCCAATCGTTGGAAAAGTCAGAAAGGCGGCGCCTTACACCCGTGCCGCCTTCGCGTTCATTTGCGTTTCATCTTCTCATCTTCGCGCGCGCATGGCGCGTTGCGCCTCGCGATCGGCGGTTTTGCGTTTGATGTCCTCCCGCTTATCAATCGTCTGCTTGC
>SLGY01000094.1 GCA_007136425.1 Kiritimatiellia bacterium | reverse complement strand
CTTATGCGCAGCAGAACAAAGGTATTACAACCAGAGCCGTTGTTTATCAAGGCGATACCATTCCGTTTATTGAACTACCTACTTTCCGGTATTTTGCACCCAGAATTTTTACTAATAACCGTGAGCAGCAACAATTTAATCGTCTTGTAAGAAATATAAAACGTGTTTATCCATATGCACGTCTGGCAGGAATTAAGTTTGATGAATACAGCGAAATGTTGGCGGGTCTGGAAACCGAAGCCCAGCGCAAACGCGCCGCCCGTAACCTGGAGAGGGAAATCAGAGATGAATTTGAAGGAGAACTCAGAAGGTTAACCATTTCACAGGGGCATATACTAATAAAGCTTATCGACAGAGAAACCAGCCATACATCATATGATGTTTTAAGAGACTTCAGAGGAGCATTTACAGCGGTATTCTGGCAGTCTTTTGGCCGATTATTTGGTTATAATCTTAAAACAGAATACGACCCTTACGGTGAAGATATGTTAATTGAAGAAATTGTGCAGCTAATTGAGATGGGCGCAATATAAGTTTCTGATTTCCAGAAATAAAAAATTAACTTCCCCTGAAAGGTTTTTTATTTCCCCCTTCCCTGAATAATGATCAGCACGGTATGAATCAGTATTTTAAAATCTACTGCAAGTGACATATTCTCCAGATAGAGTAAGTCATACTTTAGGCGCTCAATCATTTGCGGAACATTCTCAGCATAACCGTATTTCACCTGACCCCATGATGTAATGCCCGGTTTTATTTTTTGCAGGAGTTTGTAGTGTGGTGCTTTCTGAACGATAAGGTCAATATAATACTGTCTTTCGGGCCGTGGTCCTACCAGAGACATATTTCCAATCAGTACATTGAAGAATTGGGGGATTTCATCAAGACGAACTTTTCGCATAAAAAGACCGAAAGGTGTAATCCTTGGATCATTTTGGCAACTCAGTTGCGGACCGTTCTTTTCAGCATCTGTGAGCATAGATCTGAATTTATGCATTTTAAAAGGTTTTCCGTTTATTCCAATTCGTTTATGTGAATAAAACACAGGTCCTCTACTTGAGAGCTTAACCCCAATAGCCGCAAACAGATATACGGGAGAAAGCATTACAAGAGCAAAGATGGAAACGCTGACATCAAGAAATCTTTTGATATACTGCTGCCATGTAGGCATAAGTCCCTGCTGGATCTGAATCAGGGGTGCGTCAAAAATGGATGTCATTTTTACTGAACCCAGAAAAATATCGTGCATATCAGGTATAATTTTAATTAGTGCATTGGTTTGGTATAATTCGGCAAGAATCTTCCCTGTATTTTTATGTTCCCTTGCTTCCAAGGCAATTATAACATCTTCAATTTCATGCTCTTCGATAATCGATTTAAGATCTTTAAACCAGCCTAAACGCGGCAAATGTTCTTCAATGATGTAATTATCAAAAAGATTTACATTTACAAAACCAATAAATCTGTTACCTGATGATTTTTTCTGAGCTTCCATTTCCTGGTATATGTTCAGTGCCTTCCTCTGACTTCCCACAATAAGTGTATTGAAACCCATAATGCGGTTATGTATTTTGTGAGTGGTAATGGAAGAAAGAATAAAGCGAAATATGGAAGTGAATGAAATATGAAAAACAAGTAGTAAGCCAAAAGACCTGTAATAATCGGCATTTGTTTTAACTTCATCACCAAGCAATATCACAAAGAAGATAATTAATACACCAATTAATGAAATAAAGAGTGTTTGCCCGAATTCATTGAGCCTCGATCTTCGCATTACTTTTTTGTAACTCCCGCTAAGTGCATATAAAAGAAGCCAAAAAATGGGTATTATGATAATACCCAGAAATAAATTCTGATCAATGAAAATTTCATTGGTAAACCTGCTAAATTTACCATTAATATTGTTTTGCCGGTAAACTATAAACAGAAACCAGGAGAAAAATGCTGAGAAAAAATCAGCGATAATGTATTTGATTACCTGACGTCTTTGTAGTTTTTGATTCACACTGTTTGGTTTTATTTCAGAACTTCGTTATAGGCTTGATGGTTAAAACTCTTGTTACTTAAATTAACCGGTGGGAATAATATTTATTAGAAACGCAAAATACCCAGTTAAAGTATTTTAACATTGTCATTTTTTTTAGATATTTTCATTTAACACATCTTATTGCACTTGTTAGCATTTAAAACCAGTTAGTTAAACCGGATTTGTGCAATAAAAATGGCAATACTGGGGAATTGGGATCTGCTAATGACTGATTTTTTCCATTACTCTATAGGCCAGATCGAGGGAGTTATAACCATCTTCAATGGTAACCAATGGTTCTGTATCATTTACAATTGAGTCGTAAAAGGTTTCAAGTTCCGTTTTGATGGCGTTAATGGGTTTTATTTCGGGCTTCTCAACAAATATTTCTTTGGGTTTTTTGCCATCGCCCAGATCAAGTATCATGGCAAAAGGATTAGGATTTTGTCCTGCTTCATTCATTCTGATTATCTCTGATTCTTTATTCAGAAAATCAACGGCAATATAACTATCCTTCTGAAAAAACCTCGTTTTTCGCATGTTTTTCATAGAGATTCTGCTTGCTGTAAGGTTGGCTACACAACCGTTATTAAACTCTATACGGGCATTTGCAATGTCAGGTGTGTCGGAAACTACCGCTACACCACTTGCGTGAATTCTTTTAACAGGCGATTTTATGATACTTAGAATAATGTCAATATCATGAATCATCAAATCAAGTATTACCGGAACATCAGTTCCTCTGGGATTAAACTGCCCAAGACGGTGTGTCTCTATAAACATGGGTTGGTTTATAAAAGGCAAGGTTGCCAGAAAAGCTGGATTAAATCTCTCTACATGCCCAACCTGTACCTTTACACCAGCTTCTTTCGCGAGGTCAATAAGATTACGGGCTTCATCGAGCGTGGTGGTCAATGGCTTTTCAATAAATACATGTTTGAATTTTTTCAATGCTATACTGGCGCAATTAAAATGCGACAGGGTAGGTGTTACTATATCAACAATATCGCACTCATTTATTAAATCCTCTGCCGAATTGAATTTTTTAATTCCAAAAGTTTTTTCAACATGATCAGCATTAGCCTTGTCATTATCAAAAAAGCCAATTAATTCAAGCTTCTCTGATTCAAGAATACATTTTATATGAATTTTTCCAAGGTGACCTGCACCGATTACACCTATCCTACCCACTTTTTGTTTTTTTTACTTAATTAATAATTAATTTTGTTGGGAACAGTTATAAACCAGGTTTTTCTGATGTTTATTTTATATAAAAATGATTGATAAAAAAAGCCAGCAAAATAATCCGGTTAATTATCTTTGGAAATCAAAGAATAATATATTAAATATGTTTTGCAAAAGTATAATTTTTAACTCAGGGACAAACTGTTTTCGGATCATAAAATTGATTTAGTAAAGTTTTTAAAACCAAAATTAATTTTGTGATAAATGAGATTGCTTTAGTTTTTTTAGCCAGATATGTAGAAAAATTGTTTCTGAAAAGTAAAAAAAAGCATTATGATTGACACTTATCGCCACCAGGGGCTGAGGAGAAAGCTTGTTGAATCTGTCAAATCAAAAGGTATCATTGATGAAAGGGTACTTGACGCCATAGGAAAAATTCCACGTCATTTTTTTCTTGACTCTTCATTTACGGAAATTGCTTACCAGGATAAACCCTTCCCAATAGGACTCGGGCAAACCATCAGCCAGCCATATACTGTTGCATTTCAGACAGAGTTGCTCGAGGTGCAGGCAGGAGAAAAAATTCTTGAAATAGGAACAGGGAGCGGATACCAGGCTTGTGTGCTGGTGGAGATGGGGGCAAAAGTATTTAGTATTGAAAGACACAGAGACTTGCATAAAAGAAGTAAAGCATTGCTTGAAAAAATGGGTTACTATCCTAAACTTTTTTATGGTGATGGCTATCTTGGATTGCCTGCTTTTGCACCATTTGATAAAATATTGGTTACAGCCGGTGCTCCAGATGTTCCAGATGCTTTACTGAATCAACTTAATGTTGGAGGTACAATTGTAATTCCCTTGGGTGGAAGCGGAAATCAGGTAATGACGCGTTTGAAAAAAAAATCTGAAACAGAAATTGAAAAACAAGAGTTCGGTCATTTCAGATTTGTACCTTTACTGGGTAAAAAAACGTGATTTTTTAATATACTGTAAAAAATCGTGTTTTACTTAGTTAATGTTTAAAAGAAAAACCTATTTTTGCCTTTATTCTTTTTAATTTTCATAAACAATAAAGATTCGACTATAAATAACCTTCTGATGCAGAAAACCGTTGATAAATTACTGCAGTCTGCTTTTATCGATGATATCAGAGGTAATGCCATGTTAGCCTTTAGTGGTGTTATTTCGCAGGATGCTATAGTTGGCCTTGGAGATGTATTGAGAAGCGAGTTACATTT
>SLGY01000206.1 GCA_007136425.1 Kiritimatiellia bacterium | reverse complement strand
GCACCAGTTTTCGCTTTTCGAGCTGACCAAGCTGCTCGCCTACTATATCCGTGGCGAATCCATCGTGAAGCGCGACCGGTACGATCTCGGTCCGATGAAAGGGTTTCCCACTCAACCGTTGCCGGAGATTTCGATTGGGTAGGCGTCGGGCCATGCGGCGTTTTTGCGCAGCCATCGGCGTGGCCATCGCCCTGCTGGGGTGTGCGCGCGAGTCGCCGTTGGACGACCTGCCCGATATCCCCGATGAACCCGTCGTCGGGGGGACATTGACGGTGGCCGTTCAATCCGACGGGCGCACGCTGGATCCGCACCGCGCCACGGACGCCGGCTCCATGCGCTTGATCGAAAACATGTACGGTACCCTCATGCGGTACACGGAAATCTACGGCGAGGTGGAACCGTATCTGGCCGAGTCGGTGACGCTTTCCGAAGACGAAACCACCTACACCTTCCGGCTGCGCGACGATGTAACGTTTCATGGTTCGGGCCGCATCATGACGGCGGACGATGTGCAATACTCTTTCGAGCGCATTACCAATGCGCAGGTACGCGCGGAACAGTTCCGGCATATCCGATCCATGGAGTCCCCCGACCCGCATACGTTGGTCGTGCATTTGGAACGGCCCGTTGCCCCTTTTCTGACCTATCTTGCCTATCCCATGAACGCGATTGTGGATCGCGAGGTCGTGAGCGAAAACGACGGATCGCTGGACGATATCGTTGCGGGTACGGGCCCGTTTCAGTTGGTGGAATGGCGCAAGGACCGGCACCTGATCATGGAACGGCATCCCGGCTATCATCTGGATGGATTGCCACGGTTGGATCGTGTGCGATTTCGGCCCATTTCCGATGAGACGTCGCGAACGACGGCGTTGCGTAACGGGGAAATCGACTTGATGCTTGATGTCCCGGACAAGGACCGCTCGATTCTCGACCGGACCGGCTACGTAAAGATTGAAAGCGTGCCGGGCACGTTCTGGGAATACGTCGGATTGAACACGGATGCGCCGCCTTTCGACGATCAGCGTGTCCGGCAGGCCGTCGCGTGGGCGGTTGACCGGGATATGATCAATCAGATTGTCAAATTCGGGCGGGCGCAAGTGGCGGACGGCGAATTCTTCCCGACGAATCATTGGGCGTTCACCGGGCAATCCGTTTATCCGAACCGCGATCTGGAACGGGCCCGGACCCTCTTGAAAGAGGCCGGTTATCAGGAGGGGTTCGACACGGAAATGCGTGTGGGCTCGGCGTTCCCCTATCAGGTGGCCGCGGCGCAGATCGTAAAGCAGCAGTTGATCGAAGTGGGCATCGACGTCGAATTAATCAGCGAAGAGTCCGGCGTATTCTTTGACGCATTGGGGCAGGGCGATTTTTCCATGACCCTGGTGGGGTGGTTGGGATTCGTAGATCCCGATGAATGGCTCTACAATATCTTCCATTCGACCGGCTCATGGAATCAACAGAACTATGCCCGCGATACCGTGGACGATCTGTTGGAACGCGGCCGAGAGGAAAACGATCCGGAACAACGTCGCGCGATCTATGCCGAGGTGCAGGAACGAATCCTGACCGACGCGCCGGTGGTATTGCTCTATGTCAACGAACACAGCTCCGCGCGTTTGTACCGCGTGCAGGGCTACCGGGTCCATCCCACGGCGACCACGCTGGCATTGCGAGAGACGTGGGTGGCGCCGTGATGGCGGGCGCCATGCGGCAGAAAGACGCTTTGCGGGGGCTGCGAGTAAACGGCCGCATCGGAGGACTCGGCTTGTGCTGAAATACACGCTGAACAGACTCTTGATTGCCTTGCCCGTGCTGGTGGGCATATCGATTATTTCATTCTTCATTGTGCGCCTGGTGCCGGGCGATACGGTCACGGCCATGTTGGGCGCGCATTACAGCGAAGAGGAAGCGCAGGCCTTGCGGGAAACGTACGGCCTGGATCAGTCGCTCGTCACCCAGTACGCGTTATGGATCGGTAACGTGGTGCGCGGCGATCTGGGTCAATCCGCGTTTACCGGGCAACCGGTTCTTGCGGCGATTCTGGAGCGATTGCCGGTGACCGTACAACTCGTGGCCATGAGCGTCGGTTTCGCGCTGCTCATGGCCTTGCCGCTCGGTATTTTGGCCGCCGTGCGCCGGGGCGGACCCGGGGATTTCTCCGTCACGTTCCTCGGTTTGCTCGGTATTTCCGTGCCGGGCTTCTGGTTGGGAACCCTCCTTATTCTCGGGTTTTCGCTGTATCTGGGTTGGTTGCCTTCCGGGGGATTCATCATGTGGTCGGTTGACCCGGTAGAAAACCTGCGGCACATGATCCTGCCGGCCCTTGCGCTCGGCGGCGCGGTGGCCGCGGTGATCATGCGCATGACCCGGTCCGCCATGCTGGACGTGTTGGGAGAGGACTACGTCAAACTGGCGCGCGCGAAAGGCATGCCGCCGCGTGTCTGGATACTGAAACATGCGTTTCGCAATGCGCTCATTCCCGTCGTCACCATCACGGGGATACAGGCGGGTTATCTGCTGGGCGGTTCCGTCGTGATCGAACAGATTTTTTCACTGCCCGGTATCGGCATGTTGAGTCTGCAAGCCATCAATAATCGGGATTACGCCTTGTTGCAGGGAACGGTCCTTTTTGTCGGCGTCTGTTTTGTGTTGATCAACCTGCTGGTTGACCTGTTGTACGCATGGCTGGATCCGAGGATCAAATACGGATGAAGTATGAACGGATGAAAGCATGGAGAGGGGGCGATGTTACGGGATGTATTGTCGCTCATGGGAGCGGCCCGCGGTTTCAGCCCGATTTCGTGAGTGACGTTATGGCATGAAGGAATTCTTTCGTAGATTCAGGCGGAATCGACTGGCCGTGGCGGGCTTGGTCGTGATCGCTTTCTATGTGGTCCTGGCTGTTCTGGCGCCGGTGGCGGCGCCGCACGATCCCTACGCCATGAGCGCCGATGCCATGCTGGCCGAACCCGGCCGCGACCATTGGCTGGGGGCGGATCCGTTCGGTCGCGATATCTTCAGCCGGTTGATGCACGGCGCGCGCCTCTCCTTGATGGTCGGCGCAATCGCCGCGGGCATCGCCCTGATTGCCGGAACGCTGATGGGCATGCTGGCCGGCTATTTCGGGCGTTGGGTCGATGCGGTGCTATCGCGGATCATGGATATCCTTTTCTCCTTTCCGGATATCCTCCTGGCGTTGGTGATCATGGCCATACTCGGTCCCAGCACGGTCAATGTCATGATCGCCATCGGCATCGTGTACACGCCCATATTTGCGCGCATTGCGCGGGCATCGACGTTGTCGGTGAAGGAAGCGGCGTTTGTGGATGCGGCCAGAAGCATGGGCGCACGATCCATGCACATCCTGTGGCGTCATATCCTGCCCAACATCACGGCGCCGCTGATCATTCAAACCACCTTGTCCTTTGCTTTTGCGATCCTCGCGGAAGCCGCGTTGAGTTTTCTCGGATTGGGCGTGGAACCCGACGCGCCGTCGTGGGGCATCATGCTGAACGAAGGCAAGAACTGGATGGAACACGCATGGTGGGTTGCCGTGTTTCCGGGGCTCGCCATTACCTTGGCGGTATTGAGTTTTAATGTGTTGGGCGATGGATTGCGCGATGCGCTCGACCCCAAACTCAGGAGCAGCGGAGCATGAGCAGCAGGAAGAATACCTTCAACCCCCGCCTTCGCCGAGGTTCCGGCGGGCAGGCTGCGCCCTACCCAAAGGGGAGGGGATGATGAGTGCTTTGTTGCATGTCGAGAATCTGTCCGTGCAATTTCGCACGCCCGAAGGCGTGGTCCGAGCCGTGGACGGCGTGGACCTGACCGTCGCAAAAGGCGAGATCGTGGGCTTGGTCGGCGAGTCGGGTTGTGGCAAGAGCGTCACCGCCCAGACCGTGATGCGGATGATCGGCGGCGTGCCCCACGAGGAAGTGACCGGCAGCATTGTGTTTGACGGGGAAGAGCTCCTGCATAAGTCGGAGAAGGAGATGTTGCACTTGCGCGGCAAGAAAATCGCCATGATATTCCAGGACCCGATGACTTCGTTGAATCCCGTATTCCCCGTTGGGAACCAGATTGCCGAAGGTCCCCGTTGGCATGAAGGCGTAAAGCGACGGGACGCGCAACGACGCGCAGTGGACATGCTGGCCACCGTCGGCCTGCCGTCGCCGGAAGAACGGGCGAAACAATATCCGCACGAATTCAGCGGGGGAATGCGCCAACGCGCAGTCATCGCTATGGCCTTGGGTTGTAACCCCGCCCTGCTGATCGCGGACGAACCAACGACGGCGCTGGACGTGACCATTCAGGCGCAGATTCTCGATCTGTTACGGGATCTGCGCGACCGGACCGGTGCGGGGATGATTTTCATTACACATGACCTGGGCGTGGTCGCCGAGTTATGCGATCGGGTGGCCGTGATGTACGCGGGATCGATTGTAGAAGAGGCGCCCGTAAAGGAGCTGTTCGCCCATCCGCATCATCCTTATACCAAAGGACTGCTTGCCAGCCTGCCGGTCCCGGGCATGGAGGGACGGCTCGATCCCAT